>JBMTAX010000344.1:0-4189 GCA_049429145.1 Myxococcota bacterium | reverse complement strand
CCCACCGGTATCGCGCCAAATCTCCGGTCCTGTGCTTTCGTAATGCGCGCGCCAATTGTCGTCGTTCCCGAACTGGTTGAGCATCAGATACCCACCTTCGGCGACGCGGGCGCGGGCATAGTCGATGGCGCCCTCCATTTGTTTTTCTGCGGGCGTGAGGATGACTTTGGCCCCGAAGGCTTCCATGGTGCGAACACGCTCCCGCGTCGAGTTCTCGGGCATGACGAGTTCGATCGGGTAGCCCTTCATGGCGGCGATCATGGCGAGGGCAATGCCGGTGTTGCCACTGGTGGGCTCAATGAGACGCGTCCCGGGTTGCAGCTCTCCTCGAGCCTCGGCGTTCTTGATCATCCAATACGCGGCGCGGTCTTTCACAGAGCTGCCAGGGTTGTTGCCCTCGAGCTTGCCATACACCTCGACACCAGGGCGCCCAATGAGATGACTGAGATCGACGAGGGGAGTGTTACCGATGAGTTGCTCAAAGCGGGGCATGTGACGCTCCTTGACCCTCCCTACGTAGGAGGACGGCGACCATTACGCAAGCTGGGAGCGAACTCGTCGTCGTCGATCGGTACGCCGCAGGAATGACGCGAGCCAGAGAGACAGGAGCGCCACAGACGAAAAGGTGCCGCTCTCCTGTGCGCACGAAGGTGCACTGGGGCGAATCTCTGCCGCAGGCTGGCCGACGTCCCCCCCCGGGGAACCGTCCGGGGCATCGTCGTCCAGAGGCCCGTCAGGTCCAACCGCATCCTCACCACTCGCGGGCTCTTCTTCCTCAGACGGAGGCGCGACAGCGGGAGGTGGCTCGGGGCCGCTCTCGCAAGGATAGGTCTGCTCTTCGTCGAAGAGTTGCACACGGCCATCGGGGTAAATGACCACCTTCAGCTCCTCCATGAGCTCGGGCGCCGCACCTATCTCATCGAGGGCGGCCTCAAGCGAAGGGCCGTAGGTAGCGGAGTTCTCGATGAGAAATCGCAAATAGGTTCCGGAGGCGGCCTGGAAGTAGAGGCGTACCGAGGTGATGGCGGGCCAGCAGGAAGTGGAGCCGAGGAGAGGCAGGTCGATCTCATCGAAGTGGGCGAGTGCACCGCTGTCGAGGGTGGGGTAGCTGTGGCCATAGGGCGCGGTATCTGACGTCGGTACGAAGCCCTTCGGCGGGATGCGGTTGTCTTTGATCAGTCGGTCGACGGCGGCGAAATGAAAGCTGTGGGAGGCATCCGTCCCCTCGGCAAACTGCACCTCCCAGATGCGTGCAGGCTCCTCACCAGGCGTGAAATCCCAGGTGCTGACGTCGGGAGTACCGCTCCGCGAGCCGGTCTCCCCGTTGGGGAATTCCACCGCGTGGCCCACCCACATGCGCCGCCCTTCCGCGTATCCAGTGGGAAGCTTGTGCCCTGTGAGGTTGGTGACGCGTACGCGCAGCCTGGGGCCGCTGTCGCTCACGATGAGTCCGCGCACATCGAGCACCGCGCTATTCATCAACTGCTGGCGCGCTGCGACCACCGTTCGTTCGATGTCGGGCCCTAGGTTGTCGAGGAAGGCAGGCCCTCCTTCGGTGCGGTGCAGGTAGTCGACCATTCGGGGTGCGATGGTGTTCGATCCCACGATGCGATGGCTGCGGAGTTCGCGGGTGGGTGGCGACCCGATCGTCGACGAAACGCCGACGTAACTCTGCATGTGACAACCCATGCAGGTCTTGTACTGCGGAGAGTTCTCGTCGCCGTAGGCGCTCTGACGCCATTCGCTGAAAGTACGCTCGATGGCCACGGGAGTGCCGAGCCCCTGCCCATCGGGACCGAGTTGCTCTCGGAAGGTGTTGTCGACGTCATGGCACTGCGCGCACAGAGCCGACGACGTGAACAAAGGCGATGCCTCAGCTCCGTGCCCAATGGCGGCTTCGCTTCCGAAAGGTCCGCGCTTGACGGTGTCGTCGTGCAGGAAGACCTGGGCATTGGAGGGCAAGAGACCGCTGAGCGCAGCAGGCAAAGGGGAGGTAGCGCCGTCGACAGGAGGAGGGACCGCCATGCGATGGCACAGGTCGCACTGGATACCCTGCAGGTCTTTTTCCTCGAGCCCAAAGCCCTGCTCCATGTTGGTTGTCAGTCGCCCGTCGAGCCAGGCGCGGGGGTAATGACACTTGAGACAGAGTTCACTCGCCGCAGGGTTGTCCTCGACGGCGACCTCCAGGGCGGCGAGAAAGATCGGGTCGACGCCCGCGAGGTCCATCATGGTCCCTCGGTAGGAAGTCGAGGGCATGCGTACGTCGCTGGCGGAGCTGTGGCAGAGGGCGCAGCTGGTGTTGTCGGCCAGCTTCACGGTGAGTTCACCGGGCTGCGTGCCTCCCCCCATGGGGTCACTCGGCAGCGCCGCCAACATGATGGCGAGACCCAGGAGTTGGCCCGTCAACCCGCACCTCCCGCCCAAAAAGGCGAAGGGGAGAATACCACGACCCAACCGGCGGCGGCGACCACCCCTCTCGACCTGGGAGCCTGCATCGCGTCGACGCCGCGGGTCAGGGCGGTGAACCAAGGTGCGCACGGGGGACCAGCCGCGGTCCTTGCCGCGGAACGGTGCGCGCGCTAGCCCAAAACTTGGTCACGAGAACCCGGGAGAGTCCGTGGATCGCGAATTCCTTCAGCGGCTGCATCAGCAAACCGACGAGCTCAAAGAGCAGGGCCTCTTCAAGCGAGAGCGGGTCATCGTATCGCCGCAAGGCGCGCGCATCGCTGTAGAGGGGGGCCAGGAGGTCCTGAACTTCTGCGCCAACAACTACCTCGGACTCTCGAATCACCCCGCAGTCCTCGAAGCTGCGACGCAGGGGTTGTGCCACTACGGCTTTGGCATGAGTTCGGTACGCTTCATCTGCGGTACCCAAGACGTCCATCGCGAACTGGAGTGCCGCCTCTCGGGTTTCCTCGGTTGTGAGGACACCATCCTGTATTCGTCGTGTTTCGACGCCAACGGAGGCCTTTTCGAGACCCTGCTCGACGAGCGCGACGCCATTATCTCCGATGCGCTCAACCACGCGAGCATCATCGATGGGATTCGTCTCTCGAAGTCCAAGCGCTACCGCTACGAGAACAATGACCTCAACGACCTCGAGGACAAGCTGAAACAAGCGGTCGCTGACGGGGCGCGCACCAAGCTCATCGCCACTGACGGTGTGTTCTCGATGGATGGCTTCATCGCGCATCTCAAGGAGATCTGTGACCTCGCCGATCGCTATGATGCGCTCGTGATGGTCGACGACAGCCACGCGGTAGGCTTCATGGGCGCAAAAGGACGCGGCACCCACGAGCTCGCCGGCGTCATCGATCGCATTGACATCCTCACGGGGACCCTCGGCAAGGCGCTCGGGGGCGCTTCAGGCGGGTACACGGCTGGGCGCAAAGAAATCGTCGGGTGGTTGCGGCAGCGCTCGCGCCCGTACCTCTTCTCGAATACTCTCGCCCCGGTCATCGCGCACACCTCCCTCGCCGTGCTCGACCTCCTCGAGGGCGAAGAAGGCGACAGACTGCGCACTCGGCTCCACGAAAACGGCCGTCGTTTCCGTGCGGGACTTGAGCAAGCTGGTTTCTCGGTACTGCCAGGCCAGCACCCCATCATCCCCGTGATGCTCGGTGACGCCCGCCTCGCGGTGCATCTGGCCGAGCGCCTCCTCGAGGAAGGCATCTACGTCGTCGGGTTCTCGTTCCCAGTCGTGCCGAAGGGCAAGGCGCGCATCCGCACCCAGATGAGCGCGGCCCACGAACCCTCCCAGGTCGAACGCGCCATCGCCGCCTTTGCGCGTGCGGGTGCTGACCTGGGACTCGTCGGCTGAGCTGGCTGAGTGGTTACTTTCCAAACGCGCAAGGAGAGCCCCTAGGGGCGGTGCACCATGTCTGAACGGATGAAGGCCCTCGTCAAGGCGAAGCAGGAACCTGGTCTGTGGCTTGCTGACGTCGAGGTACCCCAGCCTGGCCCCAACGATTTGCTGATCCGCATCAAGCGCGCGGCGGTATGTGGCACCGACCTGCACATTTACAACTGGGATGAGTGGGCCCAGCGAACGATCCCCGAGGGCTTGATCATCGGCCATGAGTTCATGGGGGAAGTCGTCGAGGTTGGCTCCCACGTGGCTGGCTTCCGCGCCGGCGACCGCGTGTCGGGCGAGGGACACATCACCTGCGGTCACTGTCGCAATTGCCGT
>JBMTAX010000343.1:0-4190 GCA_049429145.1 Myxococcota bacterium | reverse complement strand
CGGTGCAATCCAGTTCGAGTCGAAAGCCTCGAGCAACAGTTGCCGCTCAAGAGGACCGACGTCGGGAGGGGAAAGGTAAATGCGGCTCATGGGCGCACTCTGGCTGGAATCCCGACGGCGGTCACCCCGTCCGGAAGGTCCCGTGTTACGACGGCGCCGGCACCGATGACACAATCAGCCCCAACGCTCACACCGGGCAGTACGCACGCGTTCGCTCCAAGATGAGAATGTGCCCCGAGGCTGGCACCTCCTGCGAGCACCGCATGGGGGGAGACATGCGCATATGCACCTATCCGCACATCGTGCTCGACAACCGCGCACGTATTGATGATGGCGCCTTCGCCGACCACGACGCTGGGGTTGATCACCGCCCCCGCAAGAACCACTACGCCCGCCTCCAGCTCCGCGAATGGCGATACGACGGCGCGAGGGTGAATCACCCTGACAAGGGTAGCTCCGAGGCGTCTACAACGGGCCCCCGTGTTCATCCGGGTCAGGTTCTGCCCAAGACCGAGAGCTATGCTGACCCTGTCTTCTCCATACCCAGAGTTATCTTCCACGGTGCCAGCGACAAAGGTGTCGAGCACCTGCGTATTCACGGGCACCCTGTCATCGAGGAAAAAGATTTCAGAACTCGCGCCGGCTGCACGCCATGCGTCATACACCACCTTGCCGTGGCCCCCGGCGCCAAAGACAAAGCTGCGTTCACGCGCCATCATTGTCACCCATAAACTCGGGCATCGTCACGTGCCCTGCCGCGTGGATGTCATCTCGATGCAATACACGGGCGACCGTCCGCCACAATATTCGCAGGTCGAGCTGCGCACTCTTGCGGTCGACGTACCATGCATCCAAAGCGAACTTTTTCTGCCACGATATCGCATTGCGACCGTTGATCTGCGCCCACCCCGTAATACCAGGCAATACGTCGAGCCTGCGCCTCTGTCGGGCACTGTATCGTTCGGTGTAGGTGAGCAAGAGCGGGCGCGGTCCAACGAGGGACATGTCGCCCTTGAGGACGTTCCACAGCGCCGGGAGCTCGTCAATACTCGTGGAACGAAGTACCTGACCGAGCCGGGTGAGTCGCTTGGCATCATGCTCTGGCCCCTCCTCCTCAGGTTCCGGGGGGCGCATGGTCCTGAGCTTCCACATGGTGAATGGCTCACCATCTTTGCCGGCACGTGCGTGCGAAAAAAAGATGGGGCGACCGAGCTGCCAGCGCACGGCAAGAGCACCGCCAAGCAATAGCGGTGAGGTCAACAGGAGCGCAGATCCAGCACCAATGACATCCAAGATCCTTTGGCCATACGTCGAGGATGGCTTCTTTGCGCTGTCCTCATCCACGACTTCGTGCAGAAGCCTTTGCCAATGGGACACAAGGCCACTCCACGCGTAAGAGCGCTGTGCCGCTTCCCTGGCTTTGGTCTGATATCCCCTTCGTACCTCTGCATTCTCGGCCATCTCGACGAACGTGCGCACCAATGCCGTCGTATCACCCGGGGCCACCACAACCCCACATAGCGTTTTTGTCACAAGGTCCGCGAGGTCGGAATCCTCTGGAGCAACGGCCATGACTGCGGTGCCTGCTGCCATAGCGCTGTAAGTCTTACTTGGGACCGACACACTTTTGGCCCCATGACGAAGAGTCACAAGGGAAACATCGGTGAATGCCAACAAGCGTGCCCATTCCCGGTCCTCCAGGGGGTCAATAAAACGGACCTGATCCTCAGACAAATGGGCCCAGGCCTGCCGCAGCCGAACGACACCAGGGCCAGATGCGGCGATAACAATGCCCGCAGGATTCGTTCTGTCGCTCGCAGCAACGAAGCGTGCCCCGGCCTCTGCGAGGGTCTTCCAATCATGCATCTCGCCAAGGTTGCCTACGTAACTGAAGAGCGTTCGCGAGGCACACCATTGCTCGAAGTCAGACGCAGGCTCGGGTGGATCGAGCGAAAACTCTTCCAGGCTCGCCCCTAGCGGGATCACTCTGATGCGGCGACAGGCAGCGCCGTACCGATGAGCGGCATGCGTGGCCATCCGCTCCCCAATGAAGACCGCACTGTCCGCGCGGCGCATCCAATAGGAGGTTGCTGCCGCCATACTGCGAGCGACGATACTCTCATTGCCCACCACACCCGCAGCTACCAAAGCGTCTGGGTAGAGATCATAGGCCAATACGACGACAGGCCGCCGATGAATCGAGCGGGTAGCCACGAGTACCAGTGGCAGGAGAAATGGGTTTGTCGTGGCGACCACGACGTCGGGGAGCTGCTGGGTGACGGCCCAAAGGGCCTCGAGAGGAAACAGACCAAGCGCCGTGGCCCGGGTTCGGACACGGCTCACACGGCCTCCATTCATGCGCGCCCGCCACTGCCCGGGTGACCACAGAGACCGAACTTCGGTGCTCCATTGATTTTTCCGCAGCGCCTCGGCCAGCCTCTCAGTGACTGAGCCGCCAAGACAACTTAGAAACAGTACTGTGCGGTTGTCGCCTCCGGTGTTCGGTAGCTGCGCGCCATCCTCCGACACCACAGCGCCGCAGCTCTGCTCAGTCATTCTCATCGACCGCCTCGCCACGCACTTTTACGACTCGACCTGGGTTCCCAGCCACCACGACTCCCGGTCCACAATCTTTGGTAACGACAGCGCGCGCTGCAACGACCACGCGATCCGCCACGGTCACGCCAGGTCCAATGAACGCCTCTGCGGCAACCCAACAATCATTTCCAATTGCAATGGGCTCTTTCAGGAGGGGAAAGCCAGGCACATTCACGTCGTGGTTCCCCGCACAGAGGTGCGCTCCTTGGGAGATCACACACCCCGTACCAATATGAATCTGTCCGAGCGCATACAAGGTAACGTCCCATCCGATGACGGTCGCCGGACCGATTCGAAGATTCCAAGGATCGGTACATCGAGCACTCGGATATATTTTCACCCCCGTCCCCACCTGCGCCCCCATGAGCCGCAGGAGAAGGTTTCGCCACGCATACAGATGACGCGGGCTGTACCGAAATAAGGGGTGCATGACGGCCCATAGAACGCGCCGCGCGTAATTGGCCAGCGAGAAGAAGGCGAGGCCCGAAGATGCGGTTTTCAAAAGAGACACCCAGGCGCGGAATCCTGGCCGAGCAGCCAGCGATAGACGTGATTCATCTCAAGGCCGACGGTCTCCCAGTTGTACCGTTTCTTCACAAGCGCTCGTCCATTCTGACCAATCTGTCGTCGGCCCACATTGGAGAGCGCACACAAGGAGAGAATCCCATCCGCAATCGATTTCTGCTCAGGCCGTATCTCGATGGCTGCGTCAGCGTGCCAAGCCGATTCCAGGTTGCATTCTTTCGTCATCAGCACTGGCAAGCCGTGGCTCCACGCCTCGAGCACGGCCATAGGTAGACCTTCGCTGAATGACGGCAAGATAAAGGCATTGGCATGGGCAAAGCAGGCCGCTTTGTCCGTCCCAAAGGCAGGACCATGAACATGCACCCGAGGCGGGAGTGAGCGCTCGTGCTGCTGCAGCGGCCCTTGGCCGTCTGCATATCCGACGAAGACGAGCCACCAATCCTTGGTCGAGGGCGATGCATGGAGCGACCGCCATGCCTCGAGGAGAGGAGCGATGCCCTTCTTTTCATGAAATCGCCCCAGAAATAGAAGCACGCGGGCATCAAGGGGAATCTCCGAGCCCCATGGTGCGCGGAGCCCTGCAGCGTCTTCGACCGAAGCCAACTCCACGCCGTTCGGAACGATAGCGATCTTTTGGCGGATGCCGAGCGCTCGAAGGGAATGCGCTTCCGCCTCGCAGAGGGCGTGAATGCAGTGCACGCTCTCCAGCGTGTCTCGTTCGCGCAGCTGCCAAAGAACACGCTTCAACGGCGCGCGCCGTCCCATGGCCCATGGGTCTGCCATCCCGTGAGGCGACAGCACGGTGGGAATGCCTGCTCGGGCACTCCGGCGCGCTACCCGGCTCGGCTCTAGCCACAGCCCGTGGGTGTGCACGAGGTCCGGTCGCTTCGCTGCTACCCCGCGGCAGCCATTCGCGGTCCAGCTGGACCCTCGGTGTTCATGCGACGCCACCCTGGCTGCTGAGCAACCTCCACCGGCCGGAGCCCCGATGAAACCAGCCACGGCAGCTGAGATGCCACCCACTGCCGCACCCCGCCCAGAGGTGACATGAACGACCCTCACTCGTC
>JBMTAX010000342.1:0-4201 GCA_049429145.1 Myxococcota bacterium | reverse complement strand
ACCAGGAGGGTGCCACCCATGCGGTTGGTGGCCTCCAGCAGGCGACCCACGCTTCCGCCGACATTGCCACGAAGGGGCTTTACCTCGACGGCGGCGTCGAGGAGACTCCGACCATGGCCTCGAAGAAAGCACCCCAGGGACCAGACCGAGGACGCGAGGGCGGCACCCAGACCCTCGAGCGCACCAAGCAGGAGACCCAGCGCCCGAAGCTATACCGCGTCGTCATGCACAACGACGATTACACCACGCAAGAGTTCGTGGTGTTTGTGTTGATGCACTTCTTCCGCAAGGACGCCACAGAAGCCACCGCGCTGATGCTCCACGTGCACACCAAGGGCAGGGCCATCGTAGGCCTCTACACGAAGGACCTCGCGGAGACCAAGTGCGAGCAGGTTCTCGACTATGCTCGCGAGCAGGGTCACCCACTGCTGCTTACCGTCGAGCCAGACGAATAGCCCGACGGCGTCGCCTCGCCTCGAAGGAAGACATCTCGGCGCTGCACGTGGTGATCGCCCTCGTCGTGGAGGCTGGGGAGGTTTCGACAACCGATGCGCACCTTGGCGCACGCTGGCGCGCTGCGCTCCCGGACCGCTGAGGCGAGGCGGGTGGCACTCTGAGGCGAGATGCCTCAGCGTTCGCTCGACCAGGAGAGAACATGGATTTCAAAGTGATCGCGTCCACTTTTGCGGTGGTCTTTCTCGCGGAGCTCGCCGACAAGACCCAGTTGGCGACCTTCGGCCTGGCCGCTTCCAGCGGCTCTCGCTGGAGTGTGTTCCTCGGGTCGGCCCTCGCCCTCGTCACCTCAAGCGCCATCGCCGTGGTGGGGGCGTCTGCCCTCGCGCGGGTCTTGCCGCCGCAGATCCTGCTTCGGCTTGCTGGCGTACTGCTCGTGGTGATGGGGGTGGTCACCCTGGTGGGCGCGGGCCGGCTAGACGCTGCTTCGCTCAAGTCGGCCACCACCGCGGGCCAGGGCGCCCAAGGGGCGACGGCCGCGCCGGGCATCACCGAAGATACGAACGACTAAGGCCAAGCGTGCAGGGCATCGGCACCAACTTTCTCTGGCCTGACCTTTGCCGTGAGAGGGTTTGTGCCTACCTTTCCCAGGTTGGCGCTGACCCCCTCGGGACCGCAAGATGCCGAGAGGGTACATTCCCGAGGGAGAGCGAGGCAGGTCATGTTGAGCAACGACGTAGAGATCGCGATCCAGGTGGCCATGCGGGACGCGCATCGTCGTCGCAACGAATACGCGACGGTGGAGCACCTGACCTTCGCCCTGCTTCACGATGACGAGACCGCCAACGTGTTGCGGCACTGTGGCGCCGACGTGAACAAGCTGAAGCTCGCGTTCGAGAGCTTCCTAGACACCCTCGAGAAGGTGGCTGAGGAGGAATATTTCGAGACCCGCCCGACCCTCGGCTTCCAACGCGTGATCCAGAGGGCGGCGATGCACGTCATGGGCGCCGGCAAAGAAGAGGTGAAAGGCTTCAACGTCCTCATCAGCGTCTATGCGGAGCAAGACTCCCACGCGGCCTATCTGCTGAAGGACGCCGGTGTCGATCGCCTCGATGTGGTGAGTTACGTCAGCCATGGCGTGAGCAAGCGCGTGGGCTCTGACCCAAATGCGCCCGCGAAGACCCAGCACCAATACCAAGAGCAGCAAGAGGACGAGGAGAGCGGCGGCCTCACGGGCAACCCGCTCGAAGACTTCTGTACCGAACTGACGGCGGAGGCCAAGAAAGGGACTCTCGACGTACTCGTGGGGCGCGACAAAGAACTCACCCGCTGTGTGCACATCTTGTGTCGTCGACGAAAGAACAACCCGCTCTTCGTCGGGGAATCGGGCGTTGGCAAGACGGCGCTCGCAGAGGGCCTCGCACAGCGCATCATCTCGGGCCTCGTCCCGGCGCCGCTCCGCAACGCCGAACTCTACTCCCTCGACATGGGTTCGTTGCTCGCGGGTACGCGGTATCGAGGTGATTTCGAGAATCGCCTGAAGGCGGTGCTCAAGGCCCTCGACGCGCGCAAGAACGCCATTCTCTTTATCGACGAAATCCACACCATCGTCGGCGCGGGCGCTACGAGCGGCGGCTCCATGGACGCGTCGAATTTACTGAAGCCGGCGCTCCAGTCTGGGAAGCTGAAATGCATCGGCTCAACGACCTACAAAGAGTTCCGCTCATACTTCGAGAAAGACCGCGCCCTCGCCCGGCGCTTCCAGAAGATTGACGTCGAGGAACCGAGCGAGACGGAGTGCATCCAGATTCTGCTCGGGCTCAAGCCTCGCTACGAGGAGTTCCATGACGTCATCTACGACCAAGAGGCCATCGAGGCGGCGGTGAAGCTGTCGGCGCGCCACCTGCACGACCGGCAGCTCCCAGACAAGGCCATCGACCTCATGGACGAGGCTGCGGCGGGTCTGAAACTTGTGCCCCGCGACCCGACCGACCTTTCCCTCGAGCGCTCTCATGTGACGGCGGTGCACATCGAAGAGACTGTGGCCCGCATGGCGCAAATCCCACCGCGGCAGGTGAGTCACGACGACAAATCGGCATTGAAGAACCTGGAAGGCGATTTGAAGAAGGTGGTGTACGGGCAAGACCGCGCCATCGAACTCGTCGCCAACGCCATCAAGATGTCGCGCGCGGGGCTGCGAGAGCCAGAGAAGCCCATTGGCTCGTTCTTGTTCACTGGCCCCACGGGCGTCGGCAAGACCGAGGTGGCGAAGCAACTCGCAAAGACCCTCGGCATTCACTTCTTGCGCTTCGATATGTCGGAGTACATGGAGCGACACACGGTGAGCCGGCTCATCGGAGCGCCGCCGGGGTACGTCGGGTTCGACCAGGGGGGACTGCTCACCGATGCGGTGAACAAAACCCCCCATACCGTTCTGCTCCTCGACGAGATCGAGAAAGCACATCCCGACCTGTTCAACATCCTGCTCCAGGTGATGGACCACGGAAAACTCACCGACAACAACGGCAAGCCCGCTGATTTCAGGCACGTCATTCTCATCATGACGTCGAACGTGGGGGCGCGGGAGCTGGCGCGTTCGCGCATTGGGTTCGGCGACTCATTGAATCTTGGTGCCGACGACGTCGCGTTCCGGCGCGTCTTCTCGCCCGAGTTCCGGAACCGCCTCGATGCTCGCATCCCGTTCTTACCGCTCCTGCCGGAGGCGATGGAGCGCATCGTCGATAAGTTCCTGCGGGAGTTGTCAGCGCAGCTCGCTGACCGTGAGATCACCCTCGAGCTGACGCCCCAGGCGCGCCAGTGGCTTGCCACCAAGGGGTACGACAAAGCGATGGGAGCGCGGCCTCTTGCGCGGGTGATCCAAGAAGAGATCAAGAAGCAGCTCACCGAGGAAATCCTGTTCGGCGCCCTGGAGAAGGGAGGGCACGCCCTCATCGATCTCGATGAAGAGGGCTCGCCACGGGATCCCACCGTCGGTCCCTCTGAACTGCGCGGGGGGCTCGTCATCCGCGCGGCGCCACCGCTGACCGCCGGGCCGTTGGGAGATGGGGCAAGCCAGCCCTCACCGGCGTTTGGCGCCCGGTCGACCTGACATCGGCCTGCTGGCCGCGGGCTCCCTGCTGAGGCCAAACCGACGGAGGCTTGAGTTCCTGCTCAGCGTCGGTGGTATCCTAGACGTGCATCGGTCGCTTGGCTGACCCCGATCCTCACACCACGGCTCGGGGGCCGCCGATACACCTCATGCACCTGACTGAGGAGCCATCATGGGCAACAACATCACGCGGTCCCCGACTTCCGTTCGCACCCCCACTCAAGCCCCCGTACGGGAGACGGTCAGGCCGGAAGCCACCGCGCGACCGACGCCAGCCGTCGGGGAGACGGTTCCTGCGGCCCCTGCGGAGGCTCCTGTCGCGCGGCCGTCCGTTGCGCCCGAGGAGCAGAAGGCGCCGAGCAAGCTCGAGGGGGACATTTCGGCCCACGGGCTGAAAACGAACCAGGACCTCATCAACCATGCATACCGGCAAGCGAGCGGTGGACTGTCGAACTCCGACGGGAACTACGCAGCGGCCCGCGATTATCTGCAGAAGAACTATGGCGTGAGCATGGGTGACCTCATCGCAAGTCGGGGCGCTGCCATCCAGGTGCCCTCGGCCCCCGCGGCTGCTGCCCCCGCGGCTGCTGCCCCCACCGCCGCTGCCCCGGCCGCTGCTGCCCCGGCCGCTGCTGCCCC
>JBMTAX010000341.1:0-4204 GCA_049429145.1 Myxococcota bacterium | reverse complement strand
TTAGACAAGATGCGCAGGAGCGCGCGACCGCCTGTGAGTTCGCTCAAGCGCGGCGCCACGGCCTCGGCCACGCCGTTGACAGCGTTGGCGCCCATGGCCTCCCGGCAGTCGATGAGCAGATGCACCACGAGCATATCATCGTCACCGTCGAGGTCGGCGTGGGGACCGTCCGTAAGCGGAGGCAGCTCCCGCAGCTCGAGACCGACGCACCCCCCCCCAGTCGGACGGGCGACGGCGAGGTCAGGGAGATCGAGGAGTTGCACCTGCGCCACCATGATGGGTGGGTCGCTCTCCGTGACGAAACCGCCACCCTCTGCGGCGAGGCGAGCAATGTAGCTGCAGGCGGCGATGACGCTGGGCTCTTCCACCGCCATGGGTACGAGCACAGGCTCGTCGTCGACGACGAAGTTCAGGGCCACCCCGAGCGGGAGACCCAGCACCCCGATGGCGTTCTCCACCATCTTGTCTGCGACCGCAGGGCTGAGCCCGCCAGCAGGCTCGAATCCCTCGAGATCTGCGGCGTCGAGCCCGAAACCACGCTGTAGCAAAGCACGCCGCTCGACGAGGGACTGTCGGTAGAACCCAGGCACGCGAGACCGCTGAACCATACCGGGAGAGAGGGTTAGCGAGTTCAATAGAAACTGAAAATACTGAAGGCGTGCCAAGGGGCCACAAAGTCGGGGGCGCAAACGCAGCGTCAGGGGGGCCGGGGGCGCGAACTAGGTGCGGTCGCCAAGCTCGGCCTTCACGTCTAGCTTCCCGTCGCCGAGGAGAAGTTCGAGGAGTTTGTTGCTGATCCGCACCACGAACTCGAGGTGCTCGATGCGCTCCTCCACAAAGCTCTCCGCTTCGGTGAGCTTCCGCCGCCTCCCTCGCGATTTCCGCAGCAGATCGTTGGCTTCGCGGAAACGCGCCACCGCTTCTTCGATTTCCCGTTGTTCCCGGCTCCCTAACACGTTCCTGATGATCTTCCGCAGCTCAGGCTCTGCTGCGTACTGCAGCTTGCGGCGGCCCTTCTCGTAAACCTTGTGTACCGCGCCCCAGCGGATGAGACCGTTGAGACTCATCGACACATTGGCCGCGCTGACGCCGAGCCGTTCGACGATGTCCTGTTGCGTCATGGCTTCTGTGGAGAGGAACAACGCCCCGTACACCCGCCCCATGGTTCGGGTGAAGCCCCAAAACTCCGCAAGGCGCCCCATGGTCTCGATGGCCATGTCCTGCGCTTCCTCCAGCGCCGCGGAAGGCATCTCATCGTCGGTCGGGTGCATCACCATCGCGACGAAGCTTTCCCAGCGCGTGTGAGCCGTCAACCTGCTTGGCGGCTGCGCCCTCCCTCGGTATTCAGGTCGCATGCGGCAAGCCTGTGCCCGAGCCCACACCAACATCGCCCTCGTCAAGTACTGGGGAAAGCGCGACGCTGCGCTGAATCTCCCCGCCGTGGGCTCTTTGAGCCTCACCCTTGACCGCTTCTACACGACGACCACCGCTCGCCCCATCGAGGGGGAGCGAGACGAACTGGTGCTCGACGGGCGGGATGCCTCTGAAAAGGAACGAGCGCGGGTCTCTCGCTTCCTCGACGTCTTACGCACCGTGTGTGGCGGCGGACCTCGGCTGCACATCGACAGCATCAATACGGTCCCGACCGCAGCCGGCCTCGCCTCGTCAGCGTCTGCCTTCGCAGCGCTCACCCTCAGCGTCACGACGGCGCTCGGAAAACAACTCGAGGTCACGGAGCTATCCCGCCTCGCCCGCCAAGGCTCGGGCTCCGCGGCGCGTTCGCTTTTTGGGGGTTTCGCTGTGCTCCACCGCGGCGAACGTCCCGATGGAGCCGACTGCTTCGCCGAGCCGCTCGAGGCGCCCGCGTCGCTCGACGTGCGCCTTCTGGTCGTGCGGTGCGGCACTGGCCCCAAGGCCATTGGCTCTACCGAGGCCATGGAGCGCACGGCTCAGACGTCGCCGCTCTATGGTGCTTGGGTGTCGACCCACGCCGCCGACCTCTCCGCTGGCGTGCAATGCGTGCGCGAGGGTCGGCTCGACGAACTGGGCGAGGTCATGGAGCATTCTACCCTGAAGATGCACGCTACCGGGCTCGGTGCTACCCCGGGCTTTTGGTACTTCGCCCCCACCACCGTCGCTGTGATGGACAGGGTGAGGCAGCTTCGACGAGACGGGGCACGTTGCTGGTTCACCATGGACGCCGGCCCTCACGTGAAGGTGCTGGTGCCGACGGCAGAGTCCACGGCACTCGCGCCCATCCTCGCCGAAGTCCCGGGCGTGGTCGGCGTCGATGTAGCGGCCCCCGGCCCTGCTGCGCACGTCGTCGTGACATGACGAAACTTTCTTCCCGCACGCGCCGTCTCGCGTCAGCTCCCGGGAAGCTTCTCATCGCCGGCGAATACGCCGTGCTCGAGGGGCACCCCGCTCTTGTCACGTCCACCAGCCGACGGGCTCACGCCCGTCTCTCCGCCGTCGATGACGACTCTTTGTGTCTACAGCTGCCAGATGGTCTGCTTTGTCGGGTGACGCGTGGGCGCGAGGGACTCTCGTTATCGCCGTCCGCTCCCGAGGCGTTATTGCTCCTCGCGCTGTTGCAGACCCTCGACGAACGTCAGCGTTCACTCCCCACCGGTTTGCTCGAGGTAGACACCGCGGGCTTCTACCTTGGTGTAGATAAACTTGGTCTCGGGTCGTCTGCTGCAGTGTGCGCCAGCGTGGCGGCGCTGCTCGTCGACAGCGACCAGGCCTCTTCCCCAGCGTTACTGCACGCCCTCGCTGACGAGGCGCACACCCGCTTCTCGGGTCCCGAGGGGAAAGGCTCTGGCATCGACGTGGCCGCGTCCTGTTTCGGGGGCACCTTTCGCTTTACCCGGACAGCGGAGGCAACATCGTTGACGCCATGGACGTTGTGTCCTGAAGGTGTCGACCTCATCGTCGGCTACGCTGGGAGTTCCACGTCGACGAGGCACTTTCTCCGTGAGATCCGTGCGTGCAAAGCGCGAGACGGGAGTCGCTACGACGAGGCGATTGCGCTCATCGCAGCAGCCACCAAACGCCTCCTCGAAGCCACCGAGGGGAAGAGCGGGCCAGAGCCTTTCTTCGAGGCGCTGGAAGAGTGTCGGACGCTCATGCAACGACTCGGAGACCTCGCTGGGCTCGATATTGTCTCCGCCCCCCATCGTCGCATCGCCGCGATAGCTTCGACCTATGGTGGAGCGGCCAAGCCGAGCGGTGCCGGCGGGGGCGACGTGGCCATCTGCTTCGTGCCGCGCGAAGCGGCCCAACTCTGTCGTGAGCAGCTACGCCGCGAAGGTTTCCCCGTCGTCGAGCCGCTCACGACAGGCGCCCCCGGGGCACAGCGTGAGCATTCCCTGACCTAGAACCTCGATCAAACCGGCGTCACGCCGTGCTTCTTCGGAAAGCGTTGGTCGACCTTCGTCGTCATGTACTGCAACCTGCGAGCGAGCTCCGCCCGCAGGCGGTCACCCGGCACGATGGCATCGATGACGAGCTCGGAAGCGAGCTTTTTGATGTCGATGTCTTGCCGATATTCCTCGCGGAGCCGCTCGACATACGCGGCACGCTCCGCCTCGGGGAGTTCTTGGATCTTATTGAAGTATACGGCATTGACCGCCGCCTGCGGCCCCATCACGGCGATGGAGGCCTGCGGGAGCGCGAGGGTGACGTCGGGTTCGAAACCCGGACCGCTCATGGCGTACAGGCCCGCACCATAGGCTTTCCGTACGACGACGCACAGGCGGGGCACGGTGGCCTCCGCCATCGCCGAGAGCATCTTCGCACCATGGCGGATGATGCCCTGCTTCTCTACCTTCGAGCCGATCATGAAGCCCGGGACGTCGCATAGGAACAGCAGCGGGATCTCGAACGCATCGCACAAGGAGATGAAGCGCGCGCACTTATCCGCGCTGTCGACGAAGAGCACCCCACCTTTCTGCTTCGATTGATTGGCGACGACACCGACGACCCGCCCATCGATGCGCGCGAGCCCGGTGATGATCTCCTTCGCGAACCGTTTCTTCACTTCAAGAAAGCTGCCTTCGTCGATGAGGGCGTCGATCAGCTCCTGCATATCGAAGATGCGATTCTCCTCGAAGGGAACGATATCGTCGACGCTGCGCCCTGCCTGCGCGGGTCGTGTCCCGGCCACGGGCGGTTGTTCACCCGCGCGCTGCGGAAAATACGA
>JBMTAX010000340.1:0-4238 GCA_049429145.1 Myxococcota bacterium | reverse complement strand
GGCTCAGCATCCCTTGTGCGTCGCGGAAGAGCTGGCGTGCGGCCTCACCCACCACGTGGTCATCGAGCACTTCCGGATAGCGACCCGCGATTTCCCAAGCTTGAAAGAACGGTGTCCAATCGATGCGCGGCACCAACTCCTCGAGGGGGAAGTCAGCGAAGACATGCACACCTGTGTGCAAGGGCGCTGGCGTTGCCTCTCGTGCAAAATCGACCACCAGACGGTTCTCCCTCGCGCGCGCGAGCGGCCACAGGCCTTGCCCGGGGTTGCGATTCGCGCGCTCGAGACGCAGCCGTTCGTACTCATCCGCGACACCCTCGATGAAGGTTTGGCGTTGTTCGCCGAGAAGTTGGCTGGCTACGGGGACGCTGCGTGAGGCATCGAGCACATGAACCACAGGCCCTGCGGCCACTGGCGCAATCTTTACGGCGGTGTGTGCCTTCGAGGTGGTTGCGCCGCCAATCAGCAGCGGCATGTGCATGCCGAGTCGCTTCATCTCTTTGGCGACGTGCACCATCTCTTCGAGGGAAGGGGTGATGAGTCCGCTGAGGCCAATGATGTCGACGTTTTCTTTGGCCGCGACCTCGAGAATCTTGTTGGCCGGCACCATGACCCCAAGGTCGATCACCTCGTAGTTGTTACATTGCAACACGACGCCGACGATGTTCTTGCCGATGTCGTGCACGTCGCCCTTTACGGTGGCGAGCAGGATCTTCCCCTGCGCCCGTGGGGCATCGTCGCCAAGGGCGGCCTTCTCTGCTTCGAGATAGGGCAGCAGGCAGGCGACCGCTTTCTTCATGACCCGAGCGCTCTTGACGACCTGTGGCAGAAACATTTTGCCGGCACCGAAGAGGTCGCCCACGACGTTCATGCCGTCCATGAGAGGGCCCTCAATGACGAGCAGCGGACGGCCTAGCTTTTGCCTCGCTTCCTCGGTGTCGGCTTCGATGTGATCAACGATGCCGTGGACGAGTGCGTGCGTCAGCCGTTCCTCGACGGTGGAGAGGCGCCAGGTCGCGCTTGTGGTCTCCTCGGCCCGTGCGCCCTTCACCTCGTCGGCGATCTCGAGAAGCCGCTCTGTCGCATCGGGACGACGGTTCAAGACGAGGTCTTCCACGCGCTCCTTTAGCGCAGCGGGAAGTTCGTCGTACACCGCGAGTTGGCCAGCATTGACGATGCCCATGTCCATGCCTGCGCGAATGGCGTGGAACAAGAAGACCGAGTGAATGGCCTCTCGCACCGCGTCGTTGCCGCGGAAGGCGAAGGACACGTTGCTGACGCCGCCGGACACCCGCGCCCCCGGGCACCGCTGCTTGATGGCGCGCGTGGCCTCGATGAAGGCGACGCCGTACCCGGCGTGCTCCTCGATGCCGGTGCCGATGGCGAAGATGTTCGGATCGAAGATGATGTCCTCGGCTGCTACGCCGGCGCTGACGAGGAGCCTGTAGCTGCGCTCGCAGATGGCGACCTTTCGCTCGACGGTGTCGGCTTGCCCTTGCTCGTCAAACGCCATCACAATCACTGCTGCGCCGTAGCGACGGAGCAACTTGGCTTGTCGCAAGAACTCCTCTTCCCCTTCTTTCAGCGAAATGGAGTTAACGACGCTTTTGCCCTGCACATTCTTGAGCCCGGTCTCGATGACCGACCACTTCGACGAATCGATCACGATGGGGACGCGGCTGATGTCAGGCTCACTCGCAATGAGGCGCAAGAAGCGCTCCATGGCCGCCTCGCTGTCGAGCATGCCCTCGTCCATGTTGACGTCGATGAGTTGCGCGCCGTTCTCTACTTGCTGGCGTGCGACGATGAGCGCCTCTTCATATCGCTGCTCTTTGATGAAGCGCGCAAACTGCCGTGAGCCTGTGACATTGGTGCGCTCACCGATATTCGCGAAGAGACTCTTCGCTTGCAGGACGAAAGGCTCGAGGCCAGCGAGACGCAATTCGCGCGGTGTCTCGGGGATTCGCCGGGGCGGGATCCCCTCCACAGCGGCTGCAATGGCAGCGATATGCGCTGGTGTCGTGCCACAGCAGCCTCCGATGATGTTCAGCCAGCCGAGTTCGGCCCACTCCTTGAGCAAGAGTGCCATGGACTCCGGGGTCTCGTCGTAGCCACCGAACTCATTGGGCAGGCCTGCATTCGGGTGGGCGCTGACGAGCGTATCAGCGACCTGCGCAAGCTCCTCGAGGTGAGGGCGAAGTTGTGCTGCGCCGAGGGCGCAGTTGAAGCCCACACTGAGAGGTCGCGCATGCCGCACCGACGTGAAGAACGCGCTGGGGGTCTGTCCGCTCAGGGTTCTGCCGCTCTGATCGGTGATGGTCCCGCTCACCATGATGGGCACATCGATGCCGTGCTCTTCGAGGACTTCCTCGATGGCGAACAGAGCGGCCTTCGCGTTCAGCGTATCGAAGCTTGTTTCCACCATAAGGATATCTGCGCCACCCGCGAGCAAGCCCGCGGTCGCTTCTCGGTAGACAGCCCTCAGATCATCGAAGCTCACGTTGCGCGCGCCAGGGTCGTTCACGTCGGGGGAAAGAGATCCCATGCGGCTTGTGGGCCCGAGCACCCCTGCGACGAAACGAGGCTTGTGGGGCGTGTCGGCGGTGAAACGGTCAGCGACGCCGCGGGCCACACGGGCTGCCGCTTCGTTGAGTTCGAACGCGAGCTCGGCGAGGCCATATTCCTCTTGCGAGATGCGGTTTGCGTTGAAGGAGTTGGTCTCGACGATATCGGCACCTGCCGCGAAGTATTGCGCGTGGATGTCGGCGATGACGTCGGGCCGCGTCAGGCACAAGAGATCGTTGTTTCCCTTGAGCTCCTTCGGATGATTGTGAAGCCGCTCTCCGCGGAAATCCGCTTCTTCGAGACCTCGCTGTTGGATCAGGGTGCCCATGGCGCCGTCGAGCACCAAGATGCGACGCGCCAATGCCGTGCGCAGAGCGTCGCCACGGGAGAGAGACGAAGAGGGGAGGCTTGGTGCGGTCATGTTCTCGCGATAGCGTGTCGCGATGTGTCATGCCACGGCTTCGACCTGTCATCGGGGCCACCCGCGGGGGCTTTCATGAATCGACGGGCGCGCTGCCTTCTCGTTTTTCTGTACGTCAGCCTGGTGGGGGCGGGGTGCGGGACGCCCCTCGGCGCCCGTCAGCTGGTTCGCGTGACCAGCAGCGGGACGAACCAGCGCACGCTCATCACGCACGTCGACGTGTTCACCGCACAGGAGGGGGCCGCGACCTTGCGTGACCAAGACGTCGTGCTCGAGGGTGACCGCATCGTCTCCATCACTCCTGCAGGGGACAGCTCCCCTGAGGGCGTAGCGGTCATCGACGGTCGAGGACGCACGCTTTTGCCTGGCTTCATCGATGCCCACGTGCATCTCGGGTTGATGGGCGATGCCCCCTGGGCCAGGGTGAAGCCTGACCTCCACCACGCCCTCGGCGCGCACCTCTACGCAGGGGTCACCACGGTCTTCGACGTAGGGGGCGACGTGGCGGTCACCCGCGGGTTGCGAGACGAGGTAGAGGCAGGGGGCGTACCCGGCCCCCGCATCTTTTTGACCGAGGGCCCCTTCACCGGACCCGGCAGCCACCCCGTCCCCCTCGGCAAGGAACTCGTGGGGTTTCCCATCGCGCTGCTCATCGACTTGTTCGTCGACCAAGCCGCGAACCCCGCAGAGGCCGCCACGCTCGTCGAAGGGCGCGTCGCCAAGGGGGTGGACTACGTGAAGATCACCTTTGACGACATGCCTCCTGGCACGCCGCATATGCGGGAGGAGGTCTTGCGCGCCGCCCTCGAGGCAACCCATCGCGCCGGCCACAAGGCCATCGTGCACACCACCGCCGCTGAGGACATCGTACGAGCGGCAGAGCTCGGCGCCGACCTCATCGCCCACGGCCCCTATCGTGACGTCGTGACAGAGGAGCAAGCCGCACGCCTCGCCGCTACGGGGGTGCCTGTGGTGCTTACGTTCACCGGCTTCGACGCCATGGCTGACGCCGTCGAGGGTCGCTACGCGCCGCACCCCATGGTGCGAGAGACCACTCCGGACACCCTGCTCTCCCCGGTGACAGGGCAGGGTGGGCTCCAAATGCGTGACTATCCAACCCTCGTCGAGCTCGCCGCGGCCGCCGCAGCCGGTCGACCCCGCTGGGCGACGTCGGTGCAGCGTCTCGTGGCAGCACAAGTGCCTCTTCTCGTCGGCACCGACAGCGCACTCCCCGGGGCGTACGCGGGGGGTA
>JBMTAX010000339.1:0-4243 GCA_049429145.1 Myxococcota bacterium | reverse complement strand
CGACTCGGCGGTGGTCTGTCCGAATGTTTCTATAAGGCACACAGGAACGACGAGCGCTAGGTCTCGGGTCTTCGCCTCGATGTCGATGGGTAACGAACGACCGATCGAGCGAGGGCTTCCTGTGGTCTCCTGGGTCTCGAAGGCGCGCACGGTCACCACGACGTCCTCCGCGAGTTCACGCATCACAAGCGGGTCACCGGAGCCCTTGTTGTCGAGGACGATGCGGTCTCCTTCGCCCGCGTCGTGGCTCACCTGCAGGGTCTCGATCCCGGAGAGGGCGCGGTCACGCTGATTACAGGGCTCGACGAGCGTCAACTTCACGTCGACGAGAGGCTCACAGGCCGCCGAGGTAGCCAGCACGGCCGTGAGGAGATGGCAGCGGTTCAGCACAAATGTACGCATGTTCACTCCGGAAGCTCGACGGTGACGCGCATGCCGCTGCGGCCACGAGGGTCAGGAACAACGCCTGCAGCGACAAGACCGGTGAGGGCTCCGCCGGTCAAAAGCACCGTTCCGACGACACCGCCGGTGATGGCGGTGGGCCAGAACCAAGGTCGTGCCGTCAAGGGGACATCCTCGGCGACAAAAGCCGAGCGCTGGCGCTCCCTCCGGTTGCCGAGTCGGTCTGTCTTGTCGTCTCGCATCGACAAACGAGAACCCTCGTCACCGGCTGACAGCACCGCCCGACCGTCGCCTGCGACGCCCTCTGTCGCTGGCTCCTCCTTGGCGCCGATGAGACGAGAGCGACGCGGGGCCGCGGGGGCCGCCTTCACCTCGTAGCGCATGACGAACTCGCCCATCTCGACACTGCTGGCGCTAGGCACGTCGCTGAGCAGCACGTCATCAGCGATCTCGCCGATCGCCCGGGCCTTGAGGGCATCGTTGATCTTCTCGCGGGCCTTCAAGGCCTCGATGGCGATGTTCAGGAGGTCCCCGTCGAAGGCCAGCACCGGCACCCGAACGCCACGACCGCTGGAAGCCTCGATGGCCACGAGCGCCGTCGGTACCCCGGTCGTGCTCCGGCCAACCACGCCGACCACGGCAACCGCGACCCCCTTCGCTCTCGCCTCTGCGGCAACCGCAGCCGCCGCGACGTCGTGAAATCGGTTGAGAGCGAGCAACTCGAGGGGACCTTGTGCATCGAGAGACATGAAGCCCGGGGAAACCGTCGTCTCCTCTCCAGCAGCGACCTTCACGACAGCCCCAAAGGTCCCCTGCCCATCCTTGACGACGCGCACGAAATGCTCGCCGGCAGGAAGACCCTTTACCGTGACCGGTGCGTCACCCACGGCGCGCCCGTCGATAAACACCCGACCACCGGTAGCGCTGCGATCGACCACAACGGCAGCTTTCGACTCGGCCATCACCGCATCGCGGACTTGCCAATGCGTTTGCAGGAAAAGCGGCGGGTAGCGAGAAGCATCGAGCTCGTGCTCAGGATCGAGGCGCGCGATGGCAGTGAGCGCCTCCTTGGCCTGCGCCTCCTCACCACGACGCATATGCACCTCGGCAAGACCGGTAAAGGCGGCGATGACGGGAGCCACATCCTCGAGGGCCGCGGCAGCGCCACGAAAGTTCGAGATCGCTGCCTCGAAGTTCGCACTGGCTCTCCCGAAACTGAGTTTCTCGAGGAACCGCCGCCCCGCCTCGAGGTTCTTGGCCCCCTTCTGTGCAAGATCCTCAGCGGGCCCAAGGGCCGGGGGTGCCTTCGTCCCTTTTGCGCTCGGGAGGCTCAGGCTCACCCATTCGAAGGACTCGGAGAGTTCTTTGCGCAGGGCGCTGCCCACCTGTTCGGCGATCGCCGTGTTCGCGTCCCCCACGGGTACCAGCGAGACAAAGCCAACCTTGGCGCGCGCCTTCGTGGGGGCGGCAGGGGCGTCATCGGGGACGAGGATGTCGTCGTCTTGCGCGACCGCCGGCATCGCCGCCAGCAGCGACAGGCACAGCAAGGTCCGAGCAAAGGGGAACGGCGAAGTCGTGGCCTGAGCCATCACGGGGCTCCTCTCGTCTCAAAGGACATGGAGTGGTGGCACCACGATCACCGTGTGCGCCGTTGACTCGCGGCGGTATTTGCCAGAGGGGACCGCTTCCCACAAGATGCCGGGGAGGGTCTCGGCCCGATCGGCAGGCGCAGGGCCTGCTTGTGCTGTCGCAGACACGAGGGACATGACGCGCGGCCTCTCGACCAGGATCGTGATCGGCTTCCTGGCCGTCTTCGCGGTGTGCGCGGTCACCGCGCTGTTTGTTTTCGGCCAGCTCGAGCGCATTCGTGATGACCTCCGTCTCGTGCACCGCGGTTACCTGGCCATGGCGCGCCAAGCCGCCCAGCTTCGCACCCTGCAGGAAGCGAAGGAAGAGTACGTGCGCAGAGCGCTCGAGGAGCGCGATGCGGAGGTACGACGTCACCTGGTAGGCTACGCGCGCGAATTTTATCCCCGCGCCCTCCGCGACCGCCTGCGCGAGATGTCCATGCTGACCATCGGACTTGCTGCGGGCCCCCTGCCCGACGACACCAAACACTTCCTCGGCGATCTCCAAGCGCGGCTCGAGGACATCGCGCTACTCCACGACCAGTACGATGAGGCGACGCTACGGCTTTTGGTTGAGGTGGACGTCGAGGTACAGGCCGAAGCCGGAGACCGCCGCCAGCCAGATGTGGCAGCACCGCCAAGGGAGCCCGACGGTATCGAGCAAGAGGATGGGCCTCCCCTGGCGGACAGTCTCGCCCAGAAGCGAACTGCACGGGCAGACACCTACGCGACGACGGGAGAGGTCTTGAGCCGCGAGGTGCGCGCCGTCGCGATGCTGCTGGAAGGACGAATTGGCGAAGCACTGCTGCGTTCAGAACGCATCGGGCGACAGGCCTCATGGGTGTCGGTCGTGCTGTTCGGGGTTGCCCTCGCCATCGGCGGTGGAGTGCTCTTCTCGTTGTCACGCTCGCTGCGCCCCCTGCGTATGCTCCTTGACTCCGCTCGGGCCATCCGGCGTGGGTCTCTCAATGTCGAAGTAGAGACACAAGGGAACGACGAAGTGTCGGAACTCGCGCGAGAATTCAACGCGATGGCTCGCTCGCTCCAAGACCGGGAGCGGGTGCTCAGTGCGCGCGGGGAGGAGCTACTGCGGCTGAAAGCCTTCTCCGACGACGTCATTCGCTCGGTGCGTATCGGCATCGTCATCCTCGACAGCGCTGGCACAGTAAAGGGGCTGAACCCGGCGGCGCGCTCGGTCTTTCAACTCCCGCTGATCGACCTCGAGGGACGCTCCCTACGGGAACTCGATGACCTCAGCGCGCCTCTCGGGGAGGTGCTTGCCTGTGTTGGAGAGGTCCATGCTGGCGGCGAGCTGCGCAGCTTCCCGCTGGTCCAGGTCAAAGAGCGGGTAATTGATGTGGCCCTCGTGCCGATCCGCGACCGTAGCGGCGTGTCCCTCGACGACGTTCTCCTGCTCGGCGAAGACGTCACCCAGCGCGAACACACGAGGGAGCGGCTTTTGCGCTCGGAGCGACTCGCTGCCATCGGCAGGTTGGCGGCACAGATCACCCACGAGATTCGTAACCCGTTGTCGAGCATCGGGCTCAACATCGAGCTGCTCGGTGACGACATCGACTTTCTCCCCGAGGCCCGCCAAGCCGAGGCGCGGCAGATTCTCGACGCAGTTGGTCGCGAGGTGGCTCGACTCACCCAGATCACCGAGGGCTACCTTCGCTATGCCCGCTTGCCTGAGCCCCACCCGGTGGGAGCTGACGTGGGTGACCTGCTCGCTGATCTCTGCGCCTTCAGCCAAAGCGAAGCGGCCCGGGCGGGGGTCATGCTGGAGCTGCAGATCGACGACACGCTGCCGCAGGTCCCTCTCGATGCGCCCCGCCTCCGGCAGGCGCTGCTGAACCTGCTGAAGAACGCCCAAGAAGCGGCAGGCCCTGGCGGCACGGTGCGCTGTAGTGCGCGCGCGGCCGGAGCGAATGGGGTCATCATCGTCGTCGAGGACAGCGGACCGGGCGTGCCGGAAGAGCTCCGGAAGAGACTCTTCGAGCCCTTTTTCACGACGAAGCAGAACGGCACCGGGCTCGGCCTTGCTCTCACCCGAGAGATTGTGAGCGAGCACGGGGGCACTCTCGAGGTCGAACGGAGCTCGCTTGGGGGGGCGTCATTCCGAGTAGAACTGACTGCGGCGCGAGCGACGGAAACCCGCCCTTGACGGCTCGGACTTCACTCCCTACGGTGCCGGCGTCCTTCTTGTTCAGGTG
>JBMTAX010000338.1:0-4247 GCA_049429145.1 Myxococcota bacterium | reverse complement strand
CAGGCGGCCTCTTCTCGAGAAAGGCCGCCACGCCCTCGACGAGGTCTGAGGAGCGAAGCGCTCGCTGGCGGGCGTGCTCGGCCTCTTCGAGCTGCGCTGCGGTAGGCCCACCGCGCTCGGTCAAGCATCGAATGGCCGAATGCATGGCGCTCACCGCGAGAGGGGCATTCGCGGCCACGCGCTCGGCGAAGCGCATCGCGGTGTCGAATGCGCCCTCATCGGTAGCGACCTGCTCGACGAGCCCGAGGGCCAGGGCTTCTTCGCTGTCGAAGACCTCCCCTGCGAGGAAGAGGCGGGTGACCTGCGCAGGGCGCATGTGGCGCAAGAAGCGCAAGAGCCCGGTTGTCGTATAGGCGACCCCGAGCTTCGCGGGCGGCATGCAGAAGCGAGAGTTCGTGGCAGCGACGCGGAGATGGCAAGCCATCGCGAGCTCGAGTCCACCGCCGAAGGCCGGACCGTCGATCGCGGCGATGACCGGAACGGAACAGGATTCTAGCGCGCACGCGGGGACATCGATGGGGTCGAGTCCGCGGGCGAGTTCATCGTCGTCGACGGCGGAGAGGTCATAGCCCGCTGAGAAGCTGCCCCCCGCAGGGTCGCCGCGCAAGACCACCGCGCGCGTCGATGACGCGCCAACGGCACCCGTCGTTGGCAGAGCATCAACGAGCTGCGACAGCATGGATCGCGTGAGCGCGTTGCGCCGGGCCGGGAACGACACCGTGAGTACAAGCACGGCACCATGGTGCTCGGACAGCACGCGACCGGCGTACGCGTCACTTTCGGTCATAGGCGATCACTCGACGATGAGCAGGACATCGCCCTCGTTCACGGGCTGGCCTTCCTTGGCTTTCACCTCGAGAACCTTGCCATCATCGTCGGCCTCGATGGGCATCTCCATCTTCATGGACTCGATGATGACGAGGGTATCGCCCTCCTCGATCTCTTGCCCCTCGGACACGGGGATCTTCCAGATGGTGCCAGTGATGTGCGCCTTGATCTCGGTAGGCATCGTGTGCTCCACGCAACAGGGAGGCGTCGTGTATCACCCCTCGACGCCGAGGACGAGCCCGCAGTCAGCGCAGGCGCTATTGTCGTCGAGGGCACCCGTGAAGCCGCAGGCAGGACAGGTCACTTCCGCGGCCTCGAGGTCGACCGGCGCCAAGGCAAGCGCGCCGAGACCCTCGCGGTCCAGCGCTGTAACATTTCTCTGCTCGAGGACAGCCCTTACTGCGTCAGCATCGTCTTGCGCGAACGCCACGGCATACTGCAAGAGGCCGACGGTGAGCACGCCTCCCTCGACTTCCTCGGCGTGCACGTAGGCCAAGATCCCGTGACCGCGCAGTTCTCGTTCGACCTCACGGGCCGCGTCTAGGCTTCGCGCTGGGAAGAATACTTTCGGGACAGCCTCAAGTTCCTGTCGAGGGTTGCGCTCACGGGCTTCCTTACTCTCGAGGTCATCTGGATGAACGAGGTCTTTTTCACACGAGGCGCACCACGTGATCCCCGAACGATATTCCGACCTGCAACGAGGACACATCAACACGCTCGCCTCCTGGCTGAGTTCGCCTCCATCGCCAGCTAGCACGCCTCGCATTTCGCGTCTTTGCGTGTACCGCGTGCCTCAGGGCGCCACCGACGGGCCCGACTGTGGATCGAGGGTCACGCTTACCTCGACGGGAGCAACGCAGCCCACGCAGCAGGTCTCGCTGGCCGAGCGGGAAGCCACCCGCACCACCTGCTCCCGGGGGGTATATCCGGGTGCCGCAACCACCAGGTGATAGCGACCTGGCTCTCTCCCGACACGACAACGGCCATCGCCTTCCTCGCGTCCGCAACCGACAGGCACCGCCACACTCTCCCCGTCGCGCCACGCTTCCACAATGAAGTTGGAGATCACGGCACCCGTGTCGGCATCCGCGGCACCGACGACGAGAGCGTCGCCACAAGGAACACAGGCGCAGGCGGAGTCCGAGGGGCCACATCCCGCGAGGGTAGGAGCGAGAGCGCCAAGGACACACAGCGCCCCGCCGAGTCGGCCCCTCCTTGGCGCACGGCCTTCGTTGCGGCCTGGCCGAGGGCGACAAGCCGGGAGAAGGCCCTCCCGAGAGGTACCGCGTTCAGGTACGTGGAACGGCGCCATAGAAGGGGGCATCTCCGTCATCGACCCTGACCTCACCGAGCTTCACCTGGAGCAGGCAGAGGTCATCGGCCGGGAAGGGGAAAGAGCCCAGCAGCGTCGAAATGGCTTCCTGCTGGCAGGCGCTCCACGTCGGCACGGCAGGGTCGTGGACCCGTCCACCGAGGCGCACATCGGCGTCACCGCACACCAAAGGGGTCTCCCCTTCGTGATACACGACGAACCGGGGCCGCACCCCGAGGCGCACACGCTCCGCGAAGACGCTGCGATCGCGGACGAGGCCAAACCACTCGCCGGTGCCCCCTCGCACCAGGCGCACCGCACAGCAAGGCGTGCCATCTGCCTCAGGTGGCTCGAACGTGAAGGTGGGGTGGGTACCCAGCAGTGCCTCTGCGCGTCGCTGGTTCAGCGTTGCCCTGCCCTCACGGTGCATCCCCTTCTCCGCCATGGTTCACTCCACCACTTTCAGGTCAGTCATCAACTCTCATGGGAAATCGCGCTCGCCCGCAGCTCAGTCTCGAAGGCGTTGTACCCGGCGGCTTGGAAGGCCTTCACCACTGGGTCTGCGTCTTCATCGACGAGGGCGATCATCGCACCGCCGCCACCCGCGCCGGTAAGTTTGGCGCCCAGGGCCCCTCGGTCACGTGCGATGGCGCATAGCGCCTCGATGGCAGGCGTCGAAACCCCGAGGGCGTTCAGGTAGCCTTGGTTCAAATCCATCAGCTCCCCGAGGGCCGCGAGGTGGCCGTCGGCGAGACAGCGCTGCGCCTCGCTGACAAGCTCCCCGATGGAATGGAAGAGACGCTCATAGGCTTTCGGATGGCGCTTCGATCGCTCCCGGAGTGCGGCCACCGCATAGGCAGTGCCTGCGTGGGCGCCCGCGAGGCCGACGACGAGCCGCAGCCGCCGGCGCAGCGGTAACTCGGTCAATGTCACCTCGCCGCTCGAGCTCTTCTCGAAGCGCAGGAGCCCCCCTCGCGCGATCACGGAATGATCGACACCTGAGGGCGTGCCATGGAATACGCCCTCGAGGGTAAAGGCGTCGCGGATCACCGTCTCGACGTCGAGTTCCTCACCGAAGAACTGGTGTACCCCGCGGATCATGGCGACGCTGAGTGCCGCAGACGAGCCGAGACCGCTGCCCGCGGGGATGCCTCCATCGACGACGATGCTGAGCTCTCTCACCCGCTCACCATAGAGCTGCACCAGGGTGCCGAGCGCGCGACGCAGCGATTCAGGTCCCGCCCCACCAGGGTCAGGGCGCACACCGACGACGTCGATGCCGAAACCCGAGCCCCGCAACCAAGGCCCGTCAGCGTTCCCTGCTCGAGAGATGGCGACGCGAACGCCGCGGTCGAGGGTGCCTGCGAGTGCGGGCTGTCCGTAGACGACGGCATGCTCACCCAGCAAGATGACTTTCCCTGGCGCATATCCAAATGCGGCATCCGCAGTCATGGCCCCGCCTCCACTGTGGCCCGCATCTCGTCGAGCAGCTCGGTGGCCCGAGCCGCGCGTATCGCGCGCTCATCGACCAAGCGGCGCGCGACAGCGTCGACCTCGTTGCCCGTCGCGCCTGCGGCGAGGGCCACCTGCCGCGCGTGCAGCTCCATGTGACCGCGCTGGATTCCCTCGGTGGCGAGCGCCCGCAACGCACCCGTATTCTGCGCGAGCCCTACCGAGGCGAGGAGCCCGCCGAGGCCGGCAGTGCTCTCCGCGAAACGGCCGATGAGCTTCCGACACGCCGCGACTGTGGGGTGTACGCGGGTCGCCCCCCCGACGACACCTACGGCCATGGGAAGCTCGATGCTCCCCCGCAGCACTGAGCTGTCATCGTCGAGCCAGAAGCGAGTCAGGCTGGTGTATCGCCCGTCGCGAGCGGCATACGCGTGGGCACCTGCCTCGAGGGCCCGCCAGTCGTTGCCTGTGGCGATGGCGACGGCGTCAATGCCATTCATGATGCCCTTGTTGTGGGTGGCCGCGCGATAGGGGTCACGCGCTGCGAACCGATAGGCATCGACGATACCACGGGCAACCTGCCTGCCCTCTTTTGCACCGGACCCCTCTGGGGCGAGGGCACCATAGGGGATGGCCATCGCGGACCGCCCGCCCC
>JBMTAX010000337.1:0-4250 GCA_049429145.1 Myxococcota bacterium | reverse complement strand
GATGAACTCTGCACTCACCGCTACCCCTGCGCTGTCATACACGGCGATGGCCAGGTCGCTTCCGGTGAAGAGCATGAGGTCACCCTCCTCACCGCTGGCGAAGCGCACGTAGCCCTTTCGTTCCGTGGTGCCGTCGGTGGGGGCGGGCAACCCGACGCGATAGGCAGTGTGCTCCTCGGAGACCTCGGGGGCATCCGCGCCCGTGTTGGTGGCGGTGACCTCGAGGAAAGGGCCATTCGCCCCGTGCTCGCACGCCTCTTCCTCTGGGCCCACCTCGTCTGCCATAGACCCCGTTGCGCAGGCCGCGGCCGTGAGCAGCGTAGCGAAACAGGTCACGGCGGCTGTTGCCGACCGAAGCGCGGAGAACTGAGAGGCGCATAGACCTGAACGCATAGACATCGTCGTCAACTCTTTCATTTTCGTCCGCTCCTTCATGTGGATGCGACTTCGTCGCTAGTACCCCATCACTTGACGGGGCTCGGTGCTGCGCCGCACCAAGAGTTCGATAGCGCTGTCACTGAGACTTTCGAGGAGCGCCTCTCGCCCTCTTTCATCGAGGAGCAGCGTCCCTTCCTCATCCACCGGCAGCTCTTCGAAAAGCAGCTCATCGAAGAGGTCACCTGGCAGCGCATAGGATGCTTCGAGATGGACCGCGCCGGGCTCGGTGCCGTCGAGCGGAATGTCCACCGGCACCGACGGGGATACCGGGCCCTCAAGACGGAGCAGGACAGGGAGGCCATCGACCGGCAACCGTGCCAGCTCGCTCGTGCGCAGATCGAAAACGCGTCCGCGCACCGTGAGCGACGTTATCTCGAGGGAAACCTCGTCGATGGCTCCGCGCTCGAGAGGACATCCGTCGGTGCACGTCAGAAACGCGAGCGGCACGGGGGTTGCCGTGAGCGCGAGTGCGTCATCGACGATGGCGATCGGCAGTTCGGGGGGCGCGGTCGCCCCTGAAATTTCACTCTCAATTTCAGCGTAGTCGACGAGCCTGCCGTCGCTCGCGTGGCAGTGGCCGCCATGGCACAGGGAATACCCAGGGGGGGGGGCGCGGGGATCGAACGATACCGCCGACTCCCCCGTGGAGAGACGCAGGCGCAACGCCGCGAACTGAGCGGTGACTTCCTCGAGGGAGAGCGCGTAGTCACGGGCTGTCTTGAACTGACCGTCTTCCGTGAGCCGGGCATCGGCAGGCACAAACGCCGCGGTGGCGGCGACGGACAGAGACCCCCACGGTTCTCCGACGACGAAGGTACAGCCCCCCTGGCTGAGGCCGACTCCCCCGAGCACCACCAAAAGGAGTGGGATGCACCGTTCAGCGGGACAGCGCCGCATAGAGGGCCTCCACGTTCTTCTGCGTGTGATCGAGGTAGCTCTGGCCCTCGCGGTGGTGGGCGCCGCCGTCGAGGAGCACCAATGCACCACCGGCGAGTTGGGCGAGAGTGCTCGACGTACTCTTCGGGTAGTACTCTTCTTGCACGATCAGCCTCGTGCCATTTGCCTTCATCGTTTTCAGGACGTGGGCGACGTGCGCAGGTGTGGGAGGGATTCCGGGTTTTGGCTCGATGGTGGCGATCTCCACGAGGCCAAGCCAGTCGTAGAGGTAGACGAGCGAGCTGTGATAGCTCACCACCTTGCGCCGACCCGGCGGCAACGTGGCAAAGCGGGCACGCTGTGCATCGGCAAAATCGTGCAGTTTGACGACGAGATCGCTCGCTCGCTGCTCGAACTCTGCGCCATGGGCGGGGTCTACCAGCGCAAGTCGTCGGCCGAGCTCTTGCGCGATCCGTTCGGCTTGGCGCGGGTCGAAGAGGAAGTGTGGATTGCCTCCTGGGTGGATGTCCCCCTGGCTGCGATCGATCCCACCCTGGGGCACCTGCTGGCGTGCCACGACGAGAGAAGCATCGAGGTAGCCTGCACTTCCGAGCTGGATCTTGGGGTTTCGTGACTGCACGAGCAGCGGCGCGAGCCAAGCGGCCTCTAGCTCGAGACCATTGACGACGAGCAGGTCGGCTTTCGCGAGATGGAGCACATAACTCGGCCGGGGGTCCACGTAATGCGGATCTTGGTGTGGGCTCGCCAAGACCTCTACCTCGACGTGTGGTCCCCCGACGTCCTGCGCGAGGGCCGCGAGGGAGGGCAGCGTTGCCGTCACCTTCACTTTGGCGGAACTCGTCGACGACAGAAGGCACAGAAGGCAGAGGGCGAGGAGGCTCAGCGGCGAACGGCGATGTCGCATGGGGGCTCCGAGGCTAGAAGTGATGTGCCCCGTGGGCACCGACGAGGACCTCAAGGGCGAGGAACGTCGACCACACGGGGTCAGCGATGCGGGTCGCGAGGGCAGAGGTGCCGTCGGGTGGACTGCCAAGGGCTGCCTGCCACCGCACGCGAGAGAAGTGCGAGGGGTAGAAGGCCGCTTCGACGCTGCTGCGCGTGCTGAGGCCGGCGTCATCCCCAAGTGGGTCGTTGGCACTCACGTGGACGGCTTCCACCCGAGCCCCCAGCTCGTATTGGAGCGCGAATTGCCACACGGCCTGCGCGTAGAACCCACTATCGGTGAGCAATGAGCCAGGCACCTGTCGTCGACGATGCAGGGCCTCTGCCGTCACTGACACGCTCTGCCGTCCGGGGTCAGCCGTGGGGCGCCAGCGCAGATAGAGGTCAGCCCCATAGAGCTCGGTACGGTTCGTCGGCCCCGTGGGGTTCGGGCCGAGCTGTGACGAGAACCCTGCCGACAACGACCAGTCGTCGCCGAAAGGAAAGAATTGCTTGAGCGCGAAGGTCCCCACGACGTCGAGGGGAGTCCGCACAGGCAAGGCGTCGCCGCCGAAGAAGCTGCGTGCGCAGCACTCACCCCCAGCTTCCGTGGCGCTCGCCACCACTTCTGCGTACCAAGGCAAGGGCGCGAGCCACGAGACCTCGGCTCCGAGCCCACGGCTGCCTTCGCCACCGAAGAAGGTCCCGAGGACGAGGGGCTGGTCGACGAAGGACCAGCTGTGGGGGTGGGTACCGTTGCTGCGCCCAAAATGAGTCAGGAACTGGCCGCCGCGGACCTGCAACGACCAGGGTAGGCCGAGGGTGGTGGCGTAGGCCTCCTCTACCTCGACGCCGAACTGGGCGAAGACGATGTTGCTGTCGAAGCGGAAGAAGGGGTCGACGCTGGCGCCCATGGAGAGCTCGACCTGCTGCAAAAAGAACCCGGTGCTCGTGGGGTCGTGGCCGCCGCGCTGCAAAACGTCGTCGTCGGAGAACCACGCGATCCCAGCGTCGAGGATCACGGCGATGGCGGGGTTCATCGCAGCGAGGTTGGTGCTCACGCTCTGCCACGTCGTGCCAGTGGTGGCCGCCAAGGAGCTCCCCGCCGTCGCGAGGGGCGCCGGTTCTGCGTTGTTCGGTGCGGCGGCGATGTCCGCGGCCAGGGCAGCTTCGATAGCGGCCTCTTCCTCGGCGCTCAGCGACGGGGATAGCAGCACGTCGTCGTCGACGTGTTGCGCCGCCTCAGGGGCCGGCGTCTCATCGGCCCACCCCAGTCTTGCCCAGAGCACCAAAGAAAGGGCGCAGTACACCGCGAGGGCTCGGGGAGCCACCGCGCGTGCACGACGCGCCACGCTGCTGGAGGGACCGATGTGGTCTCCTCCCGCACGGGGGATCGAGGGGGAGTGCATGGCCAAAGCCGTACCGCGCGACGCGGCTTCCACGAGAGGAGGGGGACACCTCAGGGAAGAGCTTCCCTCAAGGTGCGCGACAGGGACGCTTCAGGCGCGCGGAGGGCCTTGCTTGGGCGCCAGCCGGTAGCGCGCCTCGGCTGCGTGCCGGACCTCATCCGCCGCCGTTGGGCTCGCCAGCAACGCAGGCGCGCGCGGAGGCACAGTCTCGGTGGCAACGGCCAGGGAGACCCCGTCGGATGCGTGGCGAACAAGAACGCCGCAGTGCCCATGGTCGGCGTGTTCTTCCCCTACAGCGCCCACCCTGAGTCGTTGCTGGGAAGAAAATGTGGCGACGGTCACTTGGGTGTCGCCACCGAAGTGCGCCGCCTCTGCGTGCACCAGCTCACCGTGCTCGGGACAACGGACGTGCTCGACTGCCGCCACATGGGCAAGGGACGCGAACGCGCCGAAGGCGTATAGCACCGCCAGCGCAGCGGCCCTTCCTCGACGGCGTGTTTCGTCCGATACCCACATCGCATTGACCAGCGAGCCACCGGCGTGGGCTCTGTCAAGCGCCGCGCTGGCGATGCCCGCAGCCGAACC
>JBMTAX010000336.1:0-4252 GCA_049429145.1 Myxococcota bacterium | reverse complement strand
CGATGCGCGCACTGCCCGAGTTCCAGCGGCCCCTCGACGTCGCGACCGAGGGCGGTGGCGTCGTCGTCGACCCGAGCGATAGCAGCAGCACCAACGCGGGTGCGCCCGTCTACGAAGGGCTCCCGACCTACCTGGGCATCTCCCAAGGACACATCCTCGGCGGGGTCTTGGCCGCCCTGGAGCCGAAGATCGAGCGCTACGTCCTCAACGTCGGCGGTGCTGCGTACACCCACATGATGATGCGCGCAGGGCCTTTCAAGCAGTACCTCGCGCTTTACGAGATCTCGATGCCCGACCCGCTGGACCAGCAGAAGGTCATCGCCACCTTGTCGCGAGGTTTCGATCGCTTCGACCCCGTCGCCTACGCATCTTATGTGCTGCGGGAAGACCTGCCGTTCGGCCCACCGTCTAACCGCGAGAACAAGCGTCTTCTGCTGCAGATCGGCATCGGCGACACGCAGGTGCCGAACTTCGCGTCATGGCTCCATGCACGACTCCTCGACGTACCTCTCCTCACGCCGAGCCCGCGGGAGCCATGGGGCGTCACGCAAACCGCAGGCCCGGTCGAGGGCTCGGCCCTAAGCATTTTCGACTTTGGCATCGACGACAGCTTCGATGAGGTCGCTTCCCCGCCGACGATCGGCACCCCTGCCCACGAGGGCGTGCGCAAAGCCAAAGAGGCGCAAGAGCAGATGCGGACGTTCCTGCGAGAAGGCCGCATCGACGCTCCCTGCGGCGAAGTTCCCTGCGTCCTCGAACCCTGAGCCCACCGCCCTGCACGACGAGAGGTCCTGATGCGCACCTACGCTTTGCTCCCTCCTCTCTTCGCCGTCTGGGTGACGGCCTGCGCTCCCACGAGCTCGCCTGCCCCCCTCCCCGACGACGCAGGCAGTCCAGAAGACTGTGTCGCTCCCGCAGTGGGCGTGTTTGAGGACGGCTGCGCGGGATCCCAGCGAAGACGGGTCGAGGGTGGCGCCAATGAGCGGGGCCCCTATGACGTCGGGGCGCGCACCGTCACCGTCGGGCGCCTGCGCACCGAGGTGTGGTACCCCGCGGTGCCGGGCAGCGCCGCTTGCGCGACGCCACGTGTGTACGACATCCGCGAGAACCTCGACGCGAACGAAGCACTCAAGGTCAGCGACGAGCAGAACCCTTGGCAGCCCTGCGACTGCGCCGAAGGTCTTCCTCTCGACGCCGAGGGTGGCCCCTTCCCGCTCGTGGTCTTTGTGCACGGCACCGCGGCATTCCGTACGCAGTCCCTCGGCCTCGTGACGCAGCTCGCGAGCCGTGGCTTCGTCGTCATGGCAGCTGACCATCCGGGCCTGCGCCTCGCTGACACGCTCGCCCCTTTCTGCGGCTACCCGGGCAGCGGCTTCCGTGACCTCGAAGCCGACATCACGGCGCTGCTCGAGGGAGCTGCGGCAGCCGACGGCGAGCTCGCCTTCCTGGCGGGCCACGTCGACACGAGCCGCGTCGGCCTCGTGGGCCACTCGGCCGGCGGAAGCGCCGTGGCCCAGGCTGCGTCGCTCCCTGGCGTCACGGCGGTGGCACCGTTGGCAGGCAACGTCGCCGTGAACGTCCCCGGGGTGCGCAGTGTCTTCCTCGCAGCCCTCGAAGACAAAGTCGTGGCACCCTCGCAGACCAAGAATGCCTTCGAGAACAGCACGGGAGCACGAGGCTATGTGGCCCTTGCGGGTTCCGGTCACCTCGCGTTCTCTGACCTTTGCGAAACCAAGAACACCGCCGGCCAGAACCTGCTCGATATTGCTACCGAGGTGGAATTGTGTGGCGCGAACCTCGCGGGCTTCTTGTTCGACTGCGACGACAGCTACGCTGCCCAGGGCGTCATCAACGCTCCTTTCCACGCTGCCGTCATCTCCACCCTCGAAGAGGCTTTGTTCTGCCGAGACAGCGACCTCACCCTCACGCTGGAGGGCCTAGAGGCCGTCAGCGAGGTCGTCGTGGTCAACGAGTCGCAGGGGGTGGTGCGGGCCGGGAGCGCTGCGGTCGTGCCGTTCGATGCGGGATGCCAGCGACGGGTGCCTGACCAGGACGAGGCGACATCGACATTCGTCGATTTGCGCACCCTGCTCGTTCCGCCGGAGGGTCTGTTGTCAGTCCCTCGTCCCGTCGAGCAACGTTCGTCCGGGGCACCTCCCCCAGGTACGCAGGCAGGGTAGAAACGTCACGTCGCTAGAGGCGTAAGACGCTCGCGAAGGCGAGGCCGCCACCCAAGATGGCATTCCATTCGAGCCGCAACGGATCTTTCTGCGAAGTCATGCCCACGACGTCAGCAAAAAGAAATGCGCTCGCCAAATGGCCAAGGGGCGTCGAGAGTCGCGTCACCGACTGAGCGCGCAGCGACAAGTCAAAGGGACGCAGCGCAGCCCCGATGGGTGCAAACCACCTCAGGTCGTTCACGGAATCGAGCACGGTGGTGGAGGTAAGGGCCACCCGAAGGCGCGCGAGACCGAGGGCGCCTACGTCGAGCGCTGGCCCCCCAGGCGCGGCGCCATCGAGCCACAGCGACGCGTCCTGCTGCAGCAAGAGACCTGCACGGAGCTCTTGCACCGCGCCCCCCGTGCGCCAGGAGAGACCCACAGACTCGCGCACCTGGGCTTGCCTCGCGCTGCCCACGACGGGGGTGAACTCGCTATCGACGGTGAGATTCGCGAAACTCGACAAGGTGGGTGCATCAGTACGCAAGCGCAGGCGTAGGTGCTCGAGGCGGAACTCGGAGCTGGCCACGATGTCGTCGATGGGCTCGAGGCTCTTCGGCCCCGCGAGGTCATCGGTGAAAAATGTAGAGTCGTATTGCAGTCGCAGCTGGTTGTCCCACGCAAAACCAGGGCCATCGAAGACGCCAAAGGCCAAGACCCGCACCGAGGCGAGCACCAGCTCCCGTGCTTGCGCCCGCGCTTCCCGGCTCGGGGCCAGCGTCGACAGGGTCGGGCTGGTCCTCACCGCAGAGCCTCTCAGCTCGAGGGCCTCAAGCCCGAGCCGCCACTCGTTGACGAGCATGTGGCTCCGGTCGGCGAAGGGCTCGGTTGCGCGCAAGGTCTCTGGCAGCGCCGCAACGACAACCTCGTGCATCGGCACGCGGTCTCCTCGGTCGGTGCCCTCAAAGAGACCTGCGAACTGCGGCTCGCCGACTAGCCGCTCGTCGAGAGCCAGGCGGTAGGTGGCACGCGAATCGATAGGACGACCGCTCACTTGCTTGCGGGCTGGGTCGAGGCCCGCCACGGCGACCTTCGCGCTCGCGTCGTCGAAGGTCGCGGGCTGCTGCGCGAGGCGCTCCGCGAGACGCACAAGAATAGACCCGCTGACGTCGTACGAGACGAGCCCAGCGCCGTCGCGCAACCACGCCTCAATCAGGCCACGACTGAGCGGCCCCGTGACGAGAGGGGCACGACGCATGTTGCGCACCAGCGCCACGTCAGCGTGAACACCGGTCGCCGCAGCGTTGGCGACGAGCCGTAGCCAGAGGTCGTCGGTCCAGAGCAGCGGCGCATCACGTTCTCGACGACGGGCCTCACCGAGAATCGCGATTGCGGGGCCGTAGAGCAGACCTTCGGCGTCGCCGTGGTGCGCGAGTGAGCGGAGCGCGGGGACGAGTACCTCGCTGCCACCCCTTACTCTCCGCTCTTCCTCCGTCCGCAGTGACGCAGCGAAGCGCGAAGCGGCAGCAGATTCATGAGTCTGATCGAGGAGGGGATCGATGGTGACCACCATTCGCTCAAGCACCGCAGGCGCATCGTTGGGCCGCTCCCCGAGGTGTAAAGCGATGTGTCCGAGGCCTGCGCGGTGAAACACCGGGGCAAAGACCGCGTTGTGTCGGCTCTGCTCCCGTGGGCTGCTCGGTGATACCTCAAAACGCAGAGGCAAGCCGTCGTCGCGAGCGAAGTCGGCCACGACGAGATCGATGCCATCTACCGCCGACAGCTGCGCGCGCTCTTTCCCGTCTCCGCTCGAGAGAGCGATGATGACGTCTGGCGGACCTTCTTCGTGCGCACGAAGCTCTCCTACCACCTCGGCGAGGGCGTCACGGCCCGATCGCAGCAGCAACCCCGCACGCTCACGGGCGAGCTCGAATTCCGTTTTGCCGACGAGTCCCACCACAGCGATGCGATGTGCGCCCCGCTGAAACAGCCGGTAGCGTGGCCAGGGCGCTTTTCCAGAGGTCGAGGTGATATTGGCTGCGAGGAAGGGCAGCGCGGCGAGCACGAGGCTCGCGCCAAGGGTGCGGCGGGAG
>JBMTAX010000335.1:0-4281 GCA_049429145.1 Myxococcota bacterium | reverse complement strand
GCCAGGCCCCAAAACACATTGTCATGTACCAAACCGAGTGCGCCGTCGGCAGGCCGCGCCAGCGCAAGGAAGGCCATGAGCGCAAGCGAGCCCCCGAGCAAAGGGCCGGACCGCGCGCAGCTTATCCACCACCAAGCCTCTCGACCATTCCATCGACGACGTTGGTAGTGGGTGTACCAGGCTGCTGCCCCCGAGAGCATGAGCGGAAGGGCGAGAAAGATCAGCCTCGTTATCGTGGCTTCGCTGCGAATGACACCGGCGAGTCCGCTGAGGCGGGAGAGCACGTCGATGACAATGTACAGGTCACCCACGGTTCCAGAGACGAGAAAGAACACGTGCTCGAGGAGAAGAAATGACCCGAAGAGTGGCACGCCGACGTGTGCGCAGGTAGCGAGCGCCACCCGCATACGACCACGTGTGATGCTGAGGACGAGGGTGAGCAGCAGCGTCGCTGCGGCGAACAACAGGAAATCACTTGCCCCGAGCGAGGCGAGCTCCAGCAGCGAGGAGGCGGGCGAGAGCCTACTGCCCTTGTGCACCTTGCAGAAGAGGGCGAGGAGGAACACCGGACCCAAGAGCAATATCGAGCGCATCACGGCGTCACCGCAGGGAGATTGCCCTGTCACACCCTCGTCGTGCTCTGTACGTGTTCGACCCTTCATCTCCATGGCAGAGATATACGAAGCTCCGCCGCGAAGGAGAACCCAGTTGGGGAGGATTCACACGCCGCCATCGGCAAGGCTCAGCGTCCAGCACGCTCTACGGCGTAGTCGAGAAAGTCTTTGGCGAGGGCAGGCGCACAAGCGTCGACACCGTCTGCCGCGAGTGAGCTCCGCATGTCATCCCCGAGCTCGCCGTCTACGCCTGCTGCCGCAGCGGCGCGGAGCGACAGCCGAATGGATTTGCTCGGCAGCTGCACCACGGTCACGTCACAGTGGACCTCGAGGCCCTCCATCCCCTCGTCTTGAAAGGGCGTCACCGAGCGATTGCGGGCCAAGAGTCCGTACCCCGAGGTCTGCGGGCTCGACTGCACGTCCCATGGCCTGCGCCGGTCGCGCTTGAGCTCCTCGAGGAGGCGTTGTTGCAGTCGCGCTGCGAGGCCGGGGATGCCGGCGGAGGAGAGGTCTTCCACGTTTGAGACGTCGACGGTGACCGAGAGCCCCTGGGGCGTCGTGCTGCCGTCTGCACCAGGGTCTCGACCTCTGCGCGGGTGTTGCTTGGCGGCGCGCTCGAGCACCACGATGACCTTCCGGGCGGCTCTTTGGACCAGCTCCGCCTCGTCATCGAGGGCGGCGCGCGCCGCAGGCAACGCGAGGGGGTCACCGAGCCGACCTAGGCCCTCCACCGCGGCGGCGCGCACGACGGCCGCAGGGTCACCTGCCGCGACTGCCTCGAGGAGCTGCCTCGCATTGTCGGCGCGACTCTTCGTGAGCGCCACCACCGCTGCCACCCGCACGCGGTCGTCGTCGGCGCGCAGCGCATTCAAGACCTTCGGCGGAGCCGGAGCGGCGACTCCCGTTGCAGCCCACAGCATGGATGCCGCAGTCACAACGGCACAGACAACCGCTCTCGCTCGCCGCGAGTTGACTTTCATGTCAACCATTCGTATTGACTTGGATGTCAACGCAAGCGCCTCCGCCACGCTAGATGGTGGCGCAGCCAGGGTACAGAAGTCCATGCCCACTCCCACCAAGGCTAAGGTCTCGACCGCGTCGCGCGCTACCCCCGCGGCGGAAGCCGAGTCGCTGGACGGGACGGCAGACCGCGCGCCAGGGAAAGACGAGCGCCGCAAGCAGATCCTCCAGGCCGCCGTGGAGGTGTTCGCAGAGCGCGGGTACCATGGCTGCCGCATCTCCGATGTCGCTGATCGCGCTGGCGTGGCCTACGGCCTCGTCTATCACTACTTCGGCAACAAAGAGTCGTTGCTCGCGCAGATTTTCAAGTCCAACTGGAATGTGTTCGCCAAGGCCCTCGAGGAGCTTGCCGAGCAAGAGACGAGCACCGTCGAGCGAGTGCGCCAGGTCGTTCGCTTTTTGATGAACGCCTTCGAGTTTAACCCGCTCATCGTAAAGGTTCTGGTGCTGGAGTTCGGGCGCTCCTCCCGCCTCGGAGATACCCTCGATAGTCCAGAGGTCGCTCGCGTCTTTGCGGCCATGGAGCGCATGCTGCGGGAAGGTCGGGACCGCGGCGAGCTCGCGCCTTCGCTCGATCCACGTGCGCTGACCGTCGTCTTCTTGGGGGCTCTCGAGGCTGCGCTCGCTTCCTTCGTGATTCCGACCGGAAGCGAGGAGCATAGCGAGGGAGCGGAGACTTTCGAGGCGATGCAACGCACACTGATGACGCTCGTCGACAGCGCCTTCCCAGGCGAGCGTGGCACTACCCCTGACGAAAAGCAGCGCGCCAGCAGCAAGCCAAAAGCCCGCCCTAAGCGGCGGTGACGAGGGAACGATGGATTTCGCATTTTCAGACTCGCAGCGCGAGCTGGCGGAAGGTGCCCGGGTCTTTGGGGAGCGAGAAATCGCCCCCTCCGTCCTCGAGCGCGACCAAGCAGGGCGCTGGGACGAGGCACTCTTTCGCAAGATGGGTGACGCCGGCCTGCTCGGTGCCCCGTTCCCTGAGGAACTCGGTGGAACCGGGTTGTCGTGCATCGACACCTGTCTCGTCAAAGAGGCGTTTGGCTACGGCTCGCGTGATGCGGGTCTCGCCCTCGCCTGGGGGGCGCACACCATCCTCTGCGGCGTGCCCATCTGGAAGCTCGGCACCGACGAGCAGCGTCAGCGCTACCTGCCGCGAATGTGCAGCGGCGAGCGGGCGGTGAAGAAGGGTGACCGCTACATTTTGAATGGCACGAAAATGTGGATCACCAACGGTCCCGTCGGTGGCGTCTTCGTCGTGACCGCCGTGACCGAGCCCGAGCAGAAAGCCTTCGGCATCTCGACCTTCCTCGTCGAGTCGGGCTTTCCCGGCTTTCGCGTGGGACAGCACATCGACAAGCTCGGCGTGCGGACCTCGACCACCGCTGAACTCATCTTCGAGGACTGCGAGGTCCCTGAAGAGAACCTGCTCGGACAAGAGAACTTTGGCTTCGTCGTCACCGCCAAGCTGATCCTCGGCTGGGAACGCAGCTGTCTGCTTGCCCCGGGGCTCGGGGGTATGGCGCGGGCCATCGATGAGACCTCTCGCTACGCGCAGGAACGAGAGCAGTTCGGACGCCCCATCGGTAAGTTCCAAGCGGTGCGGCATATGCTCGCCGACATGAAGATGCGCTACGAGCTCGCGCGTCTGCTCGTGCACCGGGTGGCGTGGCAGCTCGATCAAGACGGCGAACCGCCCCTCGTCGACGCGGCCGTGGCCAAGGTCTTCATGTCAGAGGCCTCGCAAAAGAGCGCGCGCGACGCCATTCAGCTACACGGCGGTAACGGGTACACCCCCGAATATCACGTCGAGCGAGGCCTTCGCGACGCACTCATCTCCACCATTGGCGGCGGCACGAGCGAGATCCAGCGCTCGATCATCGCGCGCTCCGTCCTCGACCTGGGGTTCTGACATGGACTTCTCCATCACCAAAGACGAAGAGTCCCTCGCCAAGGCATTCGACACCTTCTGCCAGGAACGCATCGCCCCTCGTGCCGCACAGGCCGACCGCGAGGGCGTCCTCGACGCAGCGACGTGGCGAGAGCTCGCCGAGGTGGGCTTCTTAGGCCTCGGCATTCCCGAGGAGTGGGGCGGCCATGAAGCCCCTTGGGTGGTGCGCTGCATGGCGCAGGAGAGCCTCGCGAAGGCCTGTGCTTCCACCTTCTTGTCGGCGGGGGCCAGCGTCGGCCTCTGTGGACTTCCTCTGCTCACCTTCGGCAGCGACGAGCAACGCTCCCGTTGGTTGCCGCGGCTTGTTCGTGGCGAGGCCATTGGCTGCTTCGCCCTCACCGAGCCAGGGGCAGGCACCGACGCGGCGAGCATCACCACCCGCGCAACCCGCGTGCCCGGCGGTGGCTACCTTTTGCAGGGCGAGAAGGCCCTCATCACCAACGCCCCCATCGCCGATGTGGCGGTGGTCCTCGCCGTCACAGACCCTGCAGCGGGTGTTGGCGGCGTGTCTGCCTTCGTCGTCGACCTCGCGCAAAAAGGAGTCACGCGCACCAAGGCGTACCAGAAGATGGGGCTTCGAGCGTCGGCCACCGGTGGCTTGGTCTTCGACGAGGTACATCTCGACGAGGGGGACCTGCTCGGCACAGAAGGTGGCGGCTTCGCCCAAGCCATGATGATCCTCGAGCATGGGCGACT
>JBMTAX010000334.1:0-4289 GCA_049429145.1 Myxococcota bacterium | reverse complement strand
AGTCCGAAGTCCCCGGTCGAGGTGCGGAAACCGGCTTCGTAACCCGGTCACTCCGTCATGGGTGTTCGTTTGGAATCCGTTGCGACAAAACGAATGGCGCCCAATAGGCCTCTAGCGCCGCGCCAATCGAAATGATGCACAAGCCTATTGTCAGGAGAAGAAGTGCTGCGCGCAGCACTTGCCATAATCTCGCATCTTTCGAGCCGTATTGAGCAAGACCCGACGAGGCGAAAATCGCAGAAATTGCGACGATGCAATATCCAAAACTTTCGGCCAGTAAATGGGGTACCAACGCTGTGCAGAGATTGAGGATGGTAAGCCAGAATAGACCTTCTTTGTTCAGAAGGACGAGACGGCCGAGGAAAAAGAGCGCTGCGATCCAGGTGGCTGCATTCCAGCTCAGCAGGAGTGCAGCCCCAAATGCACGGTAAAAGAACGACAGCGAAAATACGACGAAGGCGACGGAAAAGTTGTGTCGAAGCCAGCGCGAGATCCCCGAAAAACGCTCTGGCGCAGACAGCTCGGCGGTGAGGTCTACTCCCGATAGGTGCAGCACGGCCCGGAAATGTGCATCGAAAGCCGTCGGGGTCAGCAGGACAACGATGGCGATGTAAGCCGAAAGTATGCCGAGGAAGAGAAAGAGCACGCTGACGGCTGTCAATACATTCACACTGGATGCTGTCTCTACCTTCGCCCAAATGCGCCGTCGATTCTCATCCAGCAATCTTCCCATCGTGGTCTGCAGGGACCCTGCGATGAGGAAAATGCTCATCAGTCCGGAGGTCTCGAGCCCGATCGCGTAGGGCACTACGAAACCCAAACTGCCCAACACGAATGCCTGTAGGTAAAGACTGCCCATGCGGCGAGGCAGCGCACAGTCAAGTGGGGCCTTGAGCAGAACGTCCACCAGGGTCTGTGTCTGCTCCATCGGGATTGATCCGCTTTCTCGATGCGGCGGGGCGAGGCGCCGCAGTCACCATGGCCCGAGAGGAAGGTCATGGATCTCCGGGAGGCTCGCCGGGCGCATGAGTGGCCTATTCTACAAGCTCCTGCAATGGCTCAGGGCCGCCTAGTACGTTTGCCGGTTCCCACTGGAACGTCGTCTCCGCGACCGTAACCAAGGGAACTCTCGACTTGACGTCTGTATCGAGGGCGGCCTGGGTCTCGAGCTTGCGCAGGAAATAGGGCGGGAAAGCACGGAACTGCAGCTTGACCTCCGCCCGATGTGGAACCGCCCGCAAATTCGGAAGTTCATATGTCACGCTACGTAGCTCATCAGGACGCAACATGTAGTTGCATTGCCAGTTGGCTTGCCATGGGAATGTGACGACGGAGACTCCATCCAGGGGCGTACCGTCGTAGATCGACTCGCACTGTTCCGTGAGCCACTGTCGTCGTGCTTCCCGTGCGCCCTCATCCTCCGCCGACGCGAGCTGCGTGTCTGAGAGCAGATGCTGTCCGAAGTTCTGCAACTGGGGATCGGAACCAGGCTGCTCATTATGATCTGCGAATGGGTCCCGCAGATCGCCGAGTGCGTCGAGGGTGCCGCTCTCAAAGACGAGCCTTTCGTCGTCATCAAATACTTTCACCTCAAGCCATAGCTGTCGTTCAGCCGTGGCTCCCGATGGGAACGCATGTCCTGTCTTGTTCTGTAGCTTCACGCGTAACGAGGCTCCGTCCTCTGCAGCCTCGACCTCCATCGTGGCCGCGGAGCGCAGCAGCGCAGCGGTTTGCTCTCGTAGGAGGTCGTACCCAGGGAATGCTTCCGGAGGGAGGAGAGACACGTCGACGCCCGCGAAATAATGTCGATGCAGAGTGCGCTCTGGTGCATCGGGCGCTGCCTGTCCCGTGTATGCGGGCATGTGACAACCCTGGCACTGGGTCCACTGCTCGCCTGAGAGCTTTGTTCCCATTCCTGGTAGGTTTCTTCCACCAGAGCGCCCTTGGGTGTGGTTACCGCGTGACAGCTGCTGCATAGGAAGGAGGAGCCGTGCAGTGCGCTGTGGGCAGAGCCGTGCGCTGCATTCTCTATCGGATCTTCGATGGTCGCCCGGCGCACGCCATTGGGGCTCATGATCATTCGTGCGTTTTTGGGTTCGAGCACAGCGGTGACGCTATGGCATACGTCGCACGAAACCCCGGCTGCAGCCACGTCGCTGAGGCCCTCGGTTCGCTGCTGGAACTTCTGGATGTCTTCGTCGAAGTACACTTCTGTCTCGCCGAGCGCCATGCCAACGGGGGAGTGGCATTGGACACAGAACTGTCCCACCTTGCCTTGGCTCTGGCCTTGCCCAAGTCGAACCATGGCATGGAAGACAGGGTCTTTCGCAGCGTACGCGTGGCTCGAGACAGACCATTCCTCGACATGTTGCGCATGACATTCGCGACATTCCGTTTCCGGATGCGCGAATGCCATGGACCCTTCCGTTCTCGCTTGGAGTGGGTCACACGCCGCTGCAGTAAGCGGGCGTTCGCCCTTATATTCTTTGGCCCCTTCAGCGATCCATTGCCGCAGCAAGTCCACATATCCTTCGGCGAGGCTGTGCTCCCCAGGGGGCATCGCGGCTCCTTCGCCCACCCCAGGGCTCGTCACTTTGCGGTAGAGAAAACTGCGCTCAGGGTCCCCCGGCCGGACCAGCGTCCAGCCATTTTCTTTGGCGACGGCGTTCACGGCCAGTACGCCTACCAGCGCCTCGTGGGTTTGTGTCGGATCGGAGAGATCAAGACCGCCAGAGGCCAGTGTTGCAGAGTGACACCCTACGCATAGAGGCTCGAAGACCTGCTCATGGAGCACCTGTAAACGATCGGAGTGGGCCGCCAGACCCACAAACGAGCATTCACCGGTTGCCTCTGCGGAGAGAGGGATGTCGGCGTCGACCTCACCGCCGCAGCCTGTGTCCTCGGGGCCGCCCACCGCACGCCCGACTCCTGTTCCGGCGTCGATCAGAAATCCAATAACGGTCAGCGCGAGTGCCATCACGACGAGGCCTTTGCGATTGCCTGCCGTTGTTTCCCTGGCCCCTGCTCTTGGCGGTTGCTCCTCCATGCCAGCTCCCCTTTCTCTTCCTGGACTATAGAGCAAAAGCAATAAGAATGCGAGCCATTGCTTGGGTTTCCAGTGAATCTTTTGGATGAAGTTCACCAGCGCGCATTGATGCGGCTGGGAGAGGTGGCGGACGGCGTAGTGGTCTCTGTAATCACTCTCTTGATTCTTTTTGTGGACTTGATTGTTTTGCTTGCTGGTTGTCGTCGCGAGAGACCTGAGCTGATATTACTGTTCGGATGCGCTGTTGTGGGAGTGTGGTCATTGTCGGCATTGTCGATTTTTTGATTTGGAGTGCGCCCTGGGGGTCGTCGCCCAATGGCTCTGTGTGTAGACTGGGTGTGTTTTTGTGGCCTGCGTCCACTTTGGACTGTGGAAACGTCCCGCGCCGCGCAATTTTATTTATTTTGAATAGTCGCTGGGGTGAGCGAGGCAAGTCATTCGTTTGTTGATTTGAAGCATGGCTTGAACCTGGAATTCGGATTGCCCTTGAGGGGGTAGACCTACGGGGCACCAGCCCTCTTACCCATGCGCTTCCTGGTCTCCTGCGGGTTTCACACACGCGAATGTATGGGGCAGTTGGACCGTGATGCGTACGCATAGGACGTATTGCGCCTTGGGGGCTGCCGCGAACCTGGGGCTCGTGCGGTGGCGGCGTTGCATCGGAGTTGCATCGGAGTTGCCGATGTCCTCACAGGTTGATTGTGGGTGTGGGTGATTGTGGCGAGTTTGGGGCGCCGGAGGGCACTGCACGCAGGGCTCGTGTCAAGCCCCGGTGGGGCACGGAATGAGCGCGCCGACAGTGCCGCTCCACAGGCTTTCTGGTTCACTCAGGCCGAGTTGTGCGGGGCGTTAGGTGACGTATGGGGTCGCAGGATGGGTCACCGTCGACGCGAGACAGCAGTTGCTCGAAAGTCTCGCCTCGCGCTTCCTCGGTCGCAGAGGAAGAAATGACGACCTTCATCGGCGCCGATGACTTCGTGCCGTGACGGGGGCTGCCATGCATACTGCAGCCAGTCCAGACCTGCGTCGGCTAGATGCCCAGGAATCCACGACATCGCCAGTGGATCTCGGATCCCGGATGCCTCGGGCTCATTTTGACGTCAGGGGGTTTCCAAGCCGGCGTCGCACAATTCGCGCGTTGCCTCTCCCACGGAGAGGTTCCACACCAGGAGGCGCTGTCAGCTATGGTGCTTGTTCTCTGCCCGTCGCGAGAGTCCGGGAGAGAGACGAGTCCGCTCTGAGG
>JBMTAX010000333.1:0-4303 GCA_049429145.1 Myxococcota bacterium | reverse complement strand
GTCCGGGAATGGCACCTTCCAGCGCATGCCGCATCGCCAGAGCAGGGTGCGACCGCGGAGCGCCCTGCGACCACGCCCCTTCATAAAGGCTCCCAATCCAGGGAGCCGCGTCTTCCATCATCGCCATGGCCTTTTCCCGCCACGCCCCCGCCGCACCGGGAGTGGGCACTCCAGCGGCTGTGCTGCTCGCGGAGGCACTGAGCGACGTGGGCTCCACCTCTAGTCGCTCGCGCTCTGTACTCGTGCCTACTTCGAACCCTGCGGTGAGAGATACCTGCGCCGTGCCAGCGGTGGCACAGACACCCAACGCAGCCGTCGCGCTCATGGTCGGGTCGAGCTCCCCGAGTCGCGACCAGCCAACGCGTACCTCTTCGCCCTGGATGAGGAGCTGGAACGGAACGTCGACGTGGTCCCAGGTGGCGGCCAGCCGCGGAGGCCCCGACGCGCTCGCGGGCCTCGGGTCTATCAGAAGACCTGCTGGCGGTGTCCAGCCGAGATAGTCGAACGTCGACGACCAGCGCGCGCAAACGAGCCAGTTGTCCGCCGAGAGGGGGTTTGGGTAGACCGGCGGAAGGCTTGAGGCTTGTGCCGCCGTGTTGGCGGCAATGGCGGCTGCCACCAGCGTATCGTGCGCATCGGCTATCCCATCCTCCGTCTCGCTGACCAGGGCGTAGGACACGCAGGTCTCGTCGCCGGTTGGACCTTCGACCCCAGATGCGATCTGCGCGTCGATGTCTGACTGCGGCGAGGGCAGCTCAGGGTGGGGCAGCTGAGAGAGCATGACGGGCGAGAGAGTCACCAAGCCGTCAGGTGTGAGGTTCGTCGCGACGACCCCCGACACCTCATCTTGGGTCCACGCAGCAGCCCAGCTCTGGCAGTTGGACCGGCGGACATCGATGGTCGTGTGTAGGTCACGACTGACAAACGCGCCAAGGTCGGTGCGATCGCCCGGGCGTACCAGTTCAGCGAGGATGGGGCGAACTCGATTCTCCCAACCCGTGGAGCGGGAGGCCAGCCACGGGTACCGCGGATACTCGGCCTCGAAATCGCTGTCGGGTGGGCCCATGCCTGCTTCGTTGGTAGGAAAGAGGTCGATCGTCGTCGAGAACTCCCAAAAGCCAGCGGTCGAGGTCGGACGAATCTCGACGTTTCGAACCCGCTTTCCCTGCACATAGAGCTCAAAGTCTTCTTTGCGTTCAACGTTGTAGAGGTAACCCGACACGTCGAGCTCGAAGCATTCTGCCCGTGACGTGCCGACAAACTGACCTTGGGCGGGGCTATCGATGCGAACGGAGGGACCCTCAGGCCAGGGCTCGCCAGGCTCGCTGCAAGCGAAGAGAGAGCAAACCATCAGGTACATCATCGGTCGCATCGGCATGACAACAGGCTCCCCTCGTCGCGTGTCTTGCGATCACCACGACGCCATCTCGCGACAATACGACTTCGATGTTGCCACAACCCGCTGCTCCGCTGCGCACGCCTGCGGCACAGGAACGGCGGCTTCGTCCTCTTCGAGGAACCTTGGGTTCGAGGGTAGCGCCGGCGACCACGTCGCCACCGCGCAGGGGCAGACCCAAGTGGGCAGGGCACAAGAGTGCGCCAGCGGGGCTCGTCACAAAAAGAAAAACGGAGGCGGTCACCTCGTGACAATGGCCTCCGTTTGCTCGACGCGGAACCGCGCCATCTCTTCCATCACCCTCGGCGAGGCTTACTTGGCGACCTGCGCCGCGCCGGGCTTGATGCGGTAGACCTTATAGGAAGCCTGCTTCCCCTTCACCTTGAGCAGACCCGCCATTCCGAGGGACTCGCTGCCGTCGAGCATCTGCCAGCGCACGGAGTCGATGGGCCCGGGGTTCAGGTAGAGCGCGTCGACGTACTGTCCTTGCTCCACCCGGTTGGTACCGGCGAGGTCTGTCGCGTAGCCGCCCGCTTCTTGGATGTTACCGAAGAGACCGAAGGGGAAGAGACCCTTGCCCAGGACTTCCGCGAGCTTCGGGTCGCCTACGTTCACCTCTTCGTGAATACGATCGATACCTTTCTCGCCATTCTGCTTCGGCGGAGCGTGAGCGATCAGGACACGCGCTGCGGCTGTGGCGTCTTGCGCGAAGCTCTCCAGAGCAGCGACGTCGTCAGGTGTGTACTCGCAGCCATCGGCGCAGTGGATATAGCTGCGGTTGTAGTAGCCGGGCATCGATACCACTGAGGCGTCGTCGGTGTTGAATACCCGCACCTCGTTCATGTTGATCACGTTCTTGAGCTCACCGCTCACCGCATCGAGGGCCTTCTTAAAGTGATCACGGCACTCACGATTGCCCGCGATGGCGAGCACGGGCAAGCCTTTCGCAGCGACGTGACGCAGCACCAGCTCGATGTTCGCTTGGCTCTCGCCGAGGTCGCCGGTAAGCGCGATCACATCGACCTTCTCTTGCTCGAACCATTTCAGAGCGACGTCGATATTCGCCTTGTTTTCGGGCGTGAAGTCCTTGATGTCGCTCAGCTGACCGATGACGAGTTCATCGTCAGCGTCGGCAGTGGTCATCGTCAGCGTCGAGCCTTTGCGCTCGAAACTCTTCCCACCCGCCTCGAAGGTAGCGGCAGGAGCGTCGCTGCGAGGCCCCACGCACTCGGGGTGGGAAGCCACCTTCGCCTCAGGCGCAGGCTCACTGGCTGCCGGGGGGGCCGCCTCGTCGACGGTGGTGGCGGGGGCGTTCTCGACGACCGGCGCCTTCTTTTCCTCGCACGCAGTGGCGAAGAGAGCGAGGACAGACAAGACGAGACCAAGAGGCCGACGGTGGATGAACATGAAAAACTCCTGAACGAGCTCGGGCGATGAATGCGACTGGCTGAGGACTACCCCGAATCCGCCCTCAGAGCCAGCAGACTCCCGCGGGAGCCGAGCGATAGACGACGCACACAAGCGGCTTAGTCGTCGTCTTCGTCCGCTGTGAAGACGTCATAGGCACCAAGGGCCTCGAGCAGCTCCTGCAGGGTGTCGAGGGTCTCCGAGCTCTCGATGGTGATCACGACGTTGGCGCCACGGGCGCGAATGCGCGGCGGCTCACCCCAATCGAGATCATCGCGATCGAGTGCGTAGTCGTCCGTGGCGACGCCAAAGTCCTCGAAGAGCTCTGGAACGTCGTCGGCGTCACCCTCGAGAATCCAACTTACCCAACCATTCAGCGCTCGCGCCACGTCGCGGGCGGTGTCTTCACTGTCATAGGTCCCGACGATCTCGACCTCATCCATGACGTCTCTCCGGCCGCACTCATGTTGACGTCGACCGCGCGGCTTTGCTCGAAAAGAAAGCACGGCCAGGAATGCGGACGCAAGAGGGAACCGCCTGTGTTCGTGCAAGTCCGTCATTTCGGTGTTTCCCTTCCGACCCCGTGAGATTCGCCACGGCCATGGCTGTGTCCCCCTTGGCGCAAGCAGGTCGCCTCATGCTAAGTGCCCGCAAATCACGTCGTCCCGAGTGGTTCGGCCTGGATCGGGCCTTACCTCGCGCGCGCAGGAGCTTCCCCCATGGATGATCGCGATCTGCCTCCACAGAGCCAACCCGCCGATCGTCACCGGGGGCTCAAGAGCCTGGGCTTCCTCGCGGTCCTCGTCGGCGTGGTAGGGGTCTTCTCCTATCTGTCGAGCCTCGACCCGCCGCCCAATCTTCCGAAAGACGAAGTCCATCGCTTCCGCTTCAACACCGAGGGGGACCTCGTGGGGCTCGCCACAGAGGCGACAGCGGATGCGCCGCTGATCGAGCACGCCGCAGGACTTCGCTACGACAAGAAGGGCATCGAAGCGCGGGTCAACGGACGATGCGCCTCGTGCCACGGCTTGCCGCAGGCGGACACCACCGGGCATCCCTGTGCCGCCGGGCCAGGCTGCCTAGGACCGAACCATCCGCCGAAAGAATCTTGCATCAAGTGCCACCGACACGGACCCTGAGCTGCGTCCCGCGGGGCGTGCGCCCACCTCGGCGCGCGACCACGGGGCCGAGGGGCATCCTGTCAACATTAAGGTGACATAACATGTATTATCGGACTTTCGCATCGCAGAAGGGGAGCACGAAAGTGAGTCCCCAGAACCCACAGGTCTGGTAAGGAACCGGAATTCCATCGTTGTGGGAGGCACGGCTCACATGTCCGCCGCAAGCATTCGACGTCGTGTTTCGTCTGGCGCTGCGTTGGTCTTCACGCTCGGTGCCATCGCTTGTGAGTTCCCGTCTGGCGATGCAGCGTCAGGGACGGCTCCGGAAACGGCCGCGTCTGTGCCGGCCGTTCCTGCGGGCCCCCCCAAAGTGCCGGCC
>JBMTAX010000332.1:0-4312 GCA_049429145.1 Myxococcota bacterium | reverse complement strand
CGAGCGCATCTCGCGCGGTGACACCGTCGGGGATATGGATCCCAGGCTTGGTCTGCACGCGATAGCGAGCCATCACTTTGCGGACCACATTGGTCGCCTCGGGTCCCGGCTCGCTACCGGACATCGCGACGAACTCGTCGTAGAGCATCTCACGCGCGGTTGCCAAGGTAACTTCTCCTCGTCGACGCAGGACAGACCCAGGCGGGCTCACTGGTATTCGCACACCTGGGCGAGAAGGCAAACCCCACAAAGATGCACGCTCAGGCAGACATTTCCCTACCTCGTGGCGGCGCGCACCCTGGGCAGCGCTGCGCTGGAGGGTCAGTGGCTCCCGCCCGCGTCTCGTTCGATGAGGGTACGCAACCGCTGCCCGAGAACAGCGAACAAGGCATGCATCAGACCGGGGCGATCAGACAGCAGATCCATGAAAGCGCCTCGCTGTACGACGAGCAGACGTGTCGATGCGTTGTGAGTGGCGCGGGCCGTTACCGGCCTCGGTCCCCGATCGAGAAATGAGGTTTGACCGAGAGACTCCCCTACGTGGAGGGTCATCACGGGCAAGCCGCGCCTCGTCAGCGCAAGTTCGCCAGCGATGATCACATACATGCAGTCCCCTCGGTCTCCCTCCCGATACACGACGCCACCGGGCGGTACGTCGAGTTCCTCAGCGAGCGCCGCGATGGCCACGAGGTCATCGGTGGGCAAACCCTCGAACAGGTCGACGTGCTCGAGCAGGAACACCCGTTCGATGAGCGTATCGGCCATGTCTTCCCCTTCCAGATCGTCTTCAAGCCCCTGCGGTACAGCCTCAGCGGGCGCCGTCAACGAGAGCGTCCTCACCGTCCGGCGAGCGATACCGCGGACGAGCGGGTCGCGTGACGTCGTCAGCTGCCACACGCGGCGCTCCGCAGCGTCTTGGCTCCCGACGACGGGTTGCTCCTCGAGTACCTCCAGCAGGGACGCGCGCAGCGGGTCACCCGTCAGATGCACGTCGAGCAGCTCGAGAGCATCCTGGCGAAGGGCATCTCCCTGCCGAGAAGCGTTGCCAAGCGCGCGTAGAGCGGTCATCGCGCGGTCCATCCCACGATGAAGGCCGATGAGTTGCAAGGCGATTCGCAAGGCCATCTCCCGCCGCTCCGCGACGACGCGCAGCAGTAAACCGGCGCCTTGGCCCTGCAATGCGGTGAGATCGGCGAGCGCCAAGCCATGCGCCCTCGCTGCTGATAGCCGACGGTGCACCGCTTCGTCGCAGCGCGCGCGGTCGACCCTCACCTCCCGGTGCTTGGTGCATAGCTCGACGAGACGATCGGCGATGCGTCGCTGCAGGTAGGCATCATCACGGGGATTCGAGAACAAAAGCGCATGCGCTGCGGCCTTCGTACCGATCGCGCTCAGCACCCGCGGCACATGAATGCGCTGGGTCAACGGTAGCCCTCGATCGTCGAGGGCATCGGATAACATCGGCACCGCGAGGTCTCCGTAACGTACCAATGCCTCGCGCGCGGCCGCCCGTTCTTCCCTTCGACCCAATGCAGCCAGCAAACGGGGGAGGTGGGCCTCGTGGCGCTCCCGGCCTGCGGCCTCAGCGGCGCGTCCCCAAACCGACGGGTCAGGGTCATCCATGAGCCCGAGGAGAGTACCGTCATACATCTGCTCGTCGGTGCTGCCGATCAATCGAGCGACCTCCCGGCGCCACGCTGGCGAGTGACCGGGCAGCGTCTCGCACAGGTCGTCGAGCCTCTGCTTCACGAGCCCGTGGGCGGGGCCACCCCACCCCACCTCGATGGCGGCACAGACGACGGCCGGCTCGTCCTCGTCGAGCAGAGGCTCCAGGAGTGCAAGCAGCGCCTCGGGGCGCGCTCGCGCCAACGCTCGCACAGCCTCGCCACGCGGCCGTTGTGCGCCTCGGTTGCGAACCATGTCACAAAGGGTCGTCACCAGCTCATCCGTGGCCTGCTCGTCCCGGGGTACGCGCTCGAGGCCTGCCTGCCGCACACGCTCGTCGTCGTGTCGCAGCAGCGCCAGAAGACGACGAGACGAGAGGCGAGCGTTGAGCCCCAGAGCATCAAGGGCCGCCAGCACGACCACGGGATCTTCTCTCTCGAGCGCCTCGAGAAGCAGCCGGCGGGTCTCCCGGTCAGATGCGTCGATGGTGCTCCCCCCGATTCTTCCCTGCCGCCTTCGGCCTAGCTTGTCCTCCAGAGCACGCAGATACTGCGCGCGCAGGCGCGGCAGCAGCGCGAGGACGGACAACGCGAGCCCTGCAGGCAGCCACGGCCCGATCCAGTCTCGGTCCGCATAAGCGAGTCCGGCCAGGGAGAGCCCCGCGATCGCCGCCCCCGATTTCTTGATCGCCCCATCGATGATCGCGCGGACCTGGCTCCGCACCGACGACGGCATCGGGTTGTACAGCAGCGACACGGCGGCTTGGTAGAGGGAGAACGCGCCTGCCATCTCGAGAGCTTTCATCGAGAGCATGACCGGGAACAGCGGCGCGCCTACGAAGGGCCCGATCGCCAGCACGCACAACCCAGCCGGGACGATGGCGAGAAAGGCGAACACACCGAAACGGCCCAAGAGACGGCTCGTCAACCCGAGCTGGACGATGACAACAAGAAGACCTACGGCCGCGTTGAGCAGACCGAAGAGCCCCGCCATCTCCACCTCGCCCATCGCCTCCGCCGAGGCAAGGCGAAATGCGAAGTCGGTGGCTGCTCCCACCGCTGCCAGCATGATGACGAGCAAAGCAACACCGAGAGGGTATTTCGCCTGGAGGAGATACCGCCCTCCGCTATGCCTGAGGTCTTCGGACGACGACGCACGTCCGGTTCTCCTTGTTCGCAGACGACTGAGCAAAGGAAGGCCTGCGAGCGGCAACGAGGCTGTGAGCAGCGCGGGCCACAATGCCCCGAGGTCCTGCACGACCGCCCGCATGGCTAGGCCACCGACGACGGCCCCTGCCATACCGCCACCCCCAAGCACGCCGACCACGCGGCGCTGATCTCGAGGACTGAATCCCTCGCCGATGCGGCTCCAGAACAGCACGCTGATGGTTGTCGCCCAAACCTCTGAGACGACGTAAAGGGCCGCGGGGGCAAACCGAATACCGAGGAGGCAGCCGGTGAGAATCAGTATCTGCAGTACGGTGCCCGCGGTGACGGCGACGTCAGTGACGAGACGTGCGTTGAATCGTCTCAGGAGACGGGTGCACGCCCACATAGTGAGCGCCACGGCGACGGCCACGACGACATACAGCAAGGGCAACGAGCGGGGCTCAGCCCGTGCGAGGAAGACGGCGTTGCTGGCGCTCTTTGCAACGGTAACTGCGGCGACGAAGAGGGCATGCCAGATCGCAGCACGCAGCGCGGCGAGGAGCAGCCACGCAGGCACTCCAATCAAGGAACTCACGCTGGGAAGTCGATCGAAGGTACGGATACCGTTCAGCCCTTAGAGTTGCCCACAGGAGGTGACCACTCGATGAGGTTCTCGACCATACGGGTGGCCTCGTCAAACCCCTCCGCGTCGAGGTCAGCCGAAACGTCATGAGACAGCACCGGCTCGCTCGGGCCCCCTGCGAGACGGATGGGCTCGGGTCCGACGGAAGCAGCGAGGGCGCGGCTCTCGGCCCCGGAGTTCCCAGCTTCCCCAGGGGCGGGAATGACGGTTGGAGCGGTCAATGAGACGGATTCGTCTGCAGGCTGTGGAGGAAAGGTCATCGCCGAGAGGTCGCTGCCTTCCAGTGACGAGAGCGTCCTTTGCTCCTTGAAGGCGCGATGTTGTTGCTGCAGCTGTTCGGCCTTCATGAGCGCATCACGAAGCGACCGTCGCGCCTGCTGCAGCTCAGCTTGCAGTCGCTGCACCTCGTGCTCCATGCCTTCGCGCGCCGCCGCGACCTGCACCCCGTGCTGCTCGGACGTGAGCTCGGCTCGCTGCTCCAGGTCGAGCACCCGAGCGGCCGCACTCTCGTAGGCGTGTTTCAGGCGCCGGGCCAGCTGCTCAATCTCTTGCATTTTTCTCGTCGCAGATTCGGCATGCTGCTGGGACGTGCGAGCGCGCATGTCCGATTGCTCGAGCTTTGCTTGCACCGTCGCTAGGTCCCCCTGCAGCTGCGCGCGCTGGGCGGTCAACTCCTGCTCCCTCGCCCTCATCTCCTCGAGAGATCCGCGCAATGTTTGGGTCGCCTCAGTCGTGCTTCCCTGCGCCGCGAGCAAACTCTCGACGTTCTGCCGCAGCGCGTCTCGCTCCTGACACGCTTGCGTATAGCCGGTCTCGACCTCGTGCAGCCGTGCCGCGAGGCGGGTCACCTCCGCAG
>JBMTAX010000331.1:0-4336 GCA_049429145.1 Myxococcota bacterium | reverse complement strand
TCGTCCGCCGCGTGCCGCGGGTGATGAAAGACCTCGCCCGTCTCACCTGGGCCATTCGCGCGGGGGACCGCTGATCCGAGGGTCCGGTCTCGGATTTCTCGGTGTGGTGCCGTGGTTTTTTGCCTAGCCCGAGGCCGGTGGCTGCGCTCGGCTACAGCCGCACGTCGACAGCCACGCTGGCGCGCAGCGCGTCGTCTTGGCTGACGAGGGGCAGCATGCACGATGACACCACCCTGCCCGCCGCTGGCAGCGAGAGCAGGCCGAGTGCCGCGGTACGATACCCTTTCGCTTCTAGTCTTGGGCAGGCCACAGGCTGCGGTGTCGTGCATCGACCGATGGCGGGCGCCCCCATCGCCAGGACTTCGCCAGAGAGCGTCAACGCCTCGGGTTCTAGGAGCCAGTCTGGCAGGCCTTGCAGGAGCCCCCCGCTGTGCGCTCCGTCGTCCAACACGGCGAGACCCGCGGCGAGCACGAAGTGTCCAGGGCGCCGATAGCGCACCGTGTCCTCGAGCACCCTCTTCGCGGAGGCGCTCCCTTCGAGGGGCAACGTGAGTTGGCGCTTGGCCGTCTGGGACCAGCCTTGCGCACGGCAGAGCCGCACACCTTGGCTGTCGACGACGAAGAGGCACAAGACAAGTTCTGCAGCTGCGCTGCGCTGAAACCATCTCGTCGGTAAGGTGTCTACCGAGAGTGCAGTGCCAGACACGCGCGGGGTAGTCGTGCGCTCGTGCGCCAACAGCTGGCCGGGGACCTCCGCCGCCTTCACCCCGAGCTGTTGTGCGAGACCTCGGCGGTCTTCACGACGCTGTGCTCGCTTCCTCGACATGCTTAGCCCCCTCCGCAAGATGACCCCGGCGAGTCATGGTCCCGCACTTTATGAACGCCCCTCTACCCGCGGGAGCGGGGCGATGCGTGACAGTCTGCGAAAGGATGCATCGGGGCGCCACACCGAGATCTCTTCCCCCTCGATCACCAAAGCGGCCGTGGCGGCGCCGCTGGAGCCGATGCCGGTATCGACGGCGATCAGGCGATCGTCATGCAAGAGAGCAGGGTGCCCAAGGCGGCCCCCCGGGATGTGGTCGGTACGGGTGTGCCCAACGACCATCAGCGACGCGCCCACCGTACGCAAAACGCGTTCGAGGGACTCTCGTGCGGCAGCATCTTTCCCCTGCACGACGTCACGGTTCCACAGCGGGCCATCCTCGGCGAGCAGGACGCTGGTGAGTTCGACATCCTCTTCGCTCTCGGGAACCGTGCTCCAGATGCCTCTGAGCTCTTCGTGCAGCCCGAGGAGTCCCGCCGAGGCGAAGGCTTCGCTCAGCCCCCCGTGGGTCAGGAGCACCGGACCCACCCGGATAGCGAGGGGCAACGAGCGAAGAAAGCGACCATAGGTGCCGCGGGGTCCCATGGCCTCGAGGTATTGCAGGCGGCCGGGGGCGTGCTGTTCTTCCCACGCCTTCAGCGCCCCTGCGACGGGCAAGGTCACCCGCCCTCGACGAGAGAGGGCGAGTAGCTCGTAGAGCCTCGCGGTACGGCGATGCTCGAAGGCCGTACATTCCCCCGGCGTCGCAAACTCGATGAACTCTTCTGTCGTGCACCACGCGAGGTTGCCGAGGGTGACCATGCTCTCGTGGTTGCCGAGAAGCATGGTCACCTGACCGCCAGTTTCCCGCGCCTGTCGCTGCAGGGCCATCAGCCGATCGAGCGCCGCCCGGCAGCCACTGCCTCGATTCACGACGTCACCGAGCTGCACGAGATGGCGCGAGCCCCCGACCCAGCGATCGGTCTCGTCGGTTAAGCCGGTCACCCGCAGCAACATGGCAAGCGCGTCATCGTCGCCGTTCAGATCCCCGACGACGACGAGGCGCTCGGGCATGTCGAAGATCACCCCTGCCGGGCTATCCTCTGTGCGGCGGTCGAGAAACCCCATGCACCATGCTGGCACGAGCACGAGCCGTACGTCGATTCTCGGTGTGTCGGCCCGTCAGCGGGTGAGTTTTGTTCCCCCCGTGGGAGCTGCCTGTGGTGCGAAGCGAAGCTCAATCAGAAAGGTGGCTCCTCGACCAGGTTCGCTCTCTACCCGAACCCGTCCCCCTTGGCCTTCGATGATCGCCTTGGTGATGGCGAGGCCGAGACCCGAACCCTGCGACGTGCGGCTCAACAGATTGCGCGCTTGGTAGAAGCGCTCGAAGACTCGCTTGTGTTCGCTTTTGGGCAAACCCGGACCGTTGTCCTCGACGCCGATAGCCATGCGGCGTTTGCCGATGCGCGCAAATATACGAATGCGTTTGTCATCGCTGGTGTACTTGTAGGCGTTTCCCAAAAGATTGAGCAGCGCTTCGACGAGGGCCTCGTGGTCGGCGCACACCCGGGGCAATCCACGGGTATCATTTCGGTCGATGGCGAGGGTGGTGTGCTTTTCTGCGAGCAGGTGCGTCTTGAACGCGGCGATGGCGTCCTCGATGGCGTCATCGACGTCGATAGCATCAAGGGAGAACTGTCGCCTTCCGCTCTTGAGCCGCGCGTAGCCGAGCACTCGCTCGATCATTTCTGACAGCCGCTCTGTCTCGCGGGCGAGCAGCTCGATGCACTCTTCTTCCTCCTCGGGAGTCGCCCGGTGCATCTTGAGAGTCTCGATGAACATGCGAATGGAGGTGAGGGGGGTGCGCAGCTCGTGGGAGACATGGCTCACGAAGTCCGTTTTCAAGGCTGACAAACGCGCCTCTCGCCATACCAGGCGAGAGATAATCACGACGCCAGTGATGAGGATCGCGTAGAACACAACGAGGAGCGACACATAGATGGCCGTATTGCGTGCGCCCCTGTCGACAATGCCGCCTGAGGCCTCGAGGGAGTAGCGCCCAAAGGGGGCCGCTAGCCTTCGCACGGGTGCGTCACCACTGCCCTCGCCGAGCCAGCCCCGTTGCGCGCGGTCCGCGCTGCGCACGAGGTCACCGAGCAGTCGATCCACCGCGCCCACTTCGGCATCGGCCTTCCGTGTTCGCGTGACGACGAGCTGTACCCGCGTCATTGCCCCGTCAGCAGGTGGCGCCGACAGGGCTGTTGCGAGGCGTTCATCGTCGAGGAAGTAGGCTAGTAGCCGCCCGTCGGGGAGGTGCTGCACGCTCATCACGCCATCGCGCGGTTGCTCCACCTCGATATGCGCGCTCTCGCCGACGGAGAGCGCACGACCCACGTCGACGACTCGCTGCACCAACGGAGCTTCCCCAGCCGCATCGCGGCGCAGCAGCTCATCGGCATCGACCACGGTACCGTCGGCGGCGATCAAGAGCGCGGGGCCTATGGGCAAGCCCGCGTCGCGCAGCTGCATCAATCCCCGGAGCACTAATGCGCTCGAGGTGCGGGCACGAGCCCCTTGGTCCGTCTCCTCGAGCAGCTCCAGCAACCTTGTCTCGGCGGCAAACAGCGCCTGCTCGGCCCGTTCCCGCAGGCGTAATCGCTCGGCCGTGGCCTCATTGCGGATCGCCACCACTGCGAAGCCGCTCATCAGCATCGCGGGCAACAACACCAAGGTACAAAAGAGCACGAAGATGCGACGGAAGCCGACGACGTCGCGGTTCTCTCTGGCCATGGCGCGTTGCTAGCGGTGCAGGCGTGCGTCGGCAAGGTGCCGTGCGCACCCATCGCCAAGGCGAGCCGCCCTCCGGCTCGCGCTGTCACACCCTCTGTGCAACACCACCCTCTGGGCCGCGCAGGCAGCGGCGGAGGGCGTGGCATGAATGACACTTCGACCGAGCGGCCGCAGACGAGGGGAGAGCGCTGGCGCGAGGGGTTCGCACTCGTCACGCGCGGGGGCCTGCTGTTGGCCGCCTTGGTGTTCGCTGCCCTCGTCGTCGTGGGTCAAGGGCGCCCCCTCGAGGTGGGGAGCGTCGCGCCCCCGTTGGCGCTTCGCTCCTACGACGGCCGCGGGTGGGACCTCTCTCGCTTCGACGGCCGCCCCGTCATCGTGAACTTCTGGGGCACCTGGTGTCCGCCTTGTCTACAAGAGCTTCCGCACTTCGCCCGCAGCGCCGAGGCCTACGGCGATCGCCTCGTCTTCGTGGGAGCCACCGTGAACAGTCCGCGCGGCGAGGTCTTCGAGGTGATCGAGCGTTTTGGCGTGCGCTACCCAGTCGCTGCTGTCGACAATGCTTCTTCCCAACGGTGGAACGCGAGCTCTCTGCCATCGACCTATTTTCTCGATGAGAATCACCGCGTCGTCTACTCCACCCGCGGGGCGCTGAGCGCCAAGGAACTCCACGCCCTCGTCGAGGAGCACCTCGGCATCCCAGCCCCCACTGGCGCGCCCTAGCAGGCTGAGGCGAGAAGCCTCTTC
>JBMTAX010000330.1:0-4342 GCA_049429145.1 Myxococcota bacterium | reverse complement strand
CGGGGCGCCCTGTGGCTTCGCCGACGTGAGGTGTTTGACGACGTCAGGCGGTACCAGGAGGCCCGTGGGGACTACGAGCGTAACGCTCTACGCTCCCTCGGGCTCTCCCGCGTGCATCTCGAGGCGATGGTCCCCGTCGTAGCGGGCGAGCTCCCCTTGGTACTGGAGGCTCATCGGGCCTCTGACCTGCTCGCGGCGATTCGCTTTGCCGAGGCCGAGGGTATCCGGCTGGTACTTGCAGGTGGGGCAGAGGCCCATTTGGTTGCCCGGGAACTCGCCGCTGCGAAGGTGCCGCTGTTGCTGCGCCCATCGGCGCAAGAACCGTGGTCGTTCGATGCATTGCGCGTACGCGATGACTGCGCAGCGCGCCTCGAAGCGGCTGGGGTCCACCTGGTGCTCACCGCAGGCGGCGGGTGGGACCAAAACGCACGCCGCTTGCGCCAAGAAGCCGGCCTTGCGGTGGCCCATGGGTTGCCTCGCGAGGCTGCACTCGTTGCGATTACGTCGAGAGCGGCAGCGGCTTTCGGGAAGGCCGCCGAGGTGGGCACCGTCGAGGTAGGGAAGCGCGCCAATCTGGTGCTGTGGTCGGGTGACCCCCTCGAGCTGTCGACGGTGGCCGAGCGAGTGTTCATCGATGGGAAGGAACTCACACTGGAAAACCGGCAGCTGGAGCTTGCTCGGCGGTACCTCCAGCGGACAGAGTAGAGCCATGAGCGATGGTGCGTTCCAGGGCCAGGCTTCGTTTCCACGTCAACGAGGGGGCGGCGTGGGACTGCATGGGTGGTGTTGATGAGTGATTATCTCATCGACCAAGATTCCCCCCCCGTACTCGTGCCAAGCGAAGACGAGGTGGCTGAGCGCATTTATCGCCGACGCAAACGCGCGCCACTCACCGGCCTCGTCCTCTCGGGCGGCGGCGCCCGGGGAGCCTACGAAGCGGGGGTGATCAAATATATTCGCGACGAGCTACCACCAAAGGTACGGCTGCACGCTCGTTTCGAAATCATTTGCGGTACCAGCGTGGGGGCCATCAATGGTTGCTTTCTGGCCGCCAATGCGCACAGCCCCGAACTGCAGGGTCGAGCGCTAGCCCAGGTCTGGGAGCGTCTCCGTATCGAGGGCGTCTATCAGGTGGGCTGGCGGGAGCTTGCGAATCTGCCGCGTTTTTTATTGGGGAGGCGTGGACGAGGGCAGCTTGACGAGACTGTGGGCCCAGGTCGCCTCGGTGGTTTGCTGAACACTGCCCCTATGGAGCAGCTGATTCGGCGTGGGCTCCGCTGGAACGCCATCGCACGGAATCTTGAGAGCGGTGACTTGCACGCGCTTGCGTTGAATGCGACCCACATCGCCAGTGGGAGGACCCACACCTTCGTGCAGCTGGCCGGTGGTGGAATTCCACCTTGGAGTACGGACCCGCAAGTCGCAGCTCGCGCGGTGACCATTGGGCCTCAGCACCCACTGGCTTCGGCGGCGATCCCTTGGATCTTTCCGGCAGTAGACATTGACGGGGAGGTCTACTGCGACGGTGGTCTCAAGCTCAATACCCCGATTTCGCCCGCCTTGCGGCTCGGTGCCGACCGCATTCTCGTGATTGGTTTGCGTCACCATGAGAGCGCGAAAGAAATCGCGACCCACGCAAAAGAGCGGATCGATCACTACCCCTCTGCGCCCTTTCTCCTGGGCAAGATTCTCAACGCACTGTTGCTCGATAAGACGGAGTACGATCTCAATCGTTTGGAGCGCTTCAATGCCTTGCTCGAGGCTGGCGAGCGTGCCTTTGGTTCCACATTCGAGGAAGCACTGGGCAACGTGATGGGACCACGTCGGGGGATGGCCTATCGAAAAGTGCAGGCGTTACTGGTGCGACCCAATGAGGACATTGCCGAGGTTGCAAGTCGTCATGCTCGGCTTGGGAGCGTTGCGAGCCGGGCGGGTGGTGTCGTCGGGCCGCTCATTCGTCGCATCGCCGACGCCAGCGCTGGGACCGAGGGGGACCTGCTCAGCTACCTCTTATTCGATGGAGAGTACGCGGCAGATTTGGTTCGCATGGGAATGCGCGACGCTGACGCTCGCCGACAGGAACTCATCGACTTCTTTCAAGTCTAATTCCGTTTGTCCCTCGGAAGAACCACGACCTCCGTGTTTACTATTCTGAGATGGGTCGCGCTACGTCACTGTATGGCCGCAGCGAAGCGGGACCATGGCCTCCAGTGAGGGCATTCATGGGTTCGACAAGGAGATTTCCAGCGAATACCGCGCACGGGCCCCGCTGTTCAACGCAAAAACCCGCACGAAATATTGACCATCGATAGGGAGCACCGCACTCGTCTGCTCTTCGTTGCCGATCCCATCCGATGCCGCGAGAATTTGATTGCCGTCAGTGCCCACGATCATCAGGTCTAGGTCACCATCGGCATTCAGGAATGCGATTCTCGCATGCAGTAACTTGCCAGCTTCGCCGTCGACGACAAACCAGTCTTGGTCAGTGCCGCATACGGTAAGCAGCGAAACATCATCAGGCACCGCGGTAGCCGTATTGCTGGTGTCATTGGGTTCAAGATGATCGGGCGCACAGCTTTGCTGAAGTTCTCGATACACGTCGAGACGATAGCGTCCTTGGCCACCAAGGCGCGGCCGTACCTCGAGCCACACATCCCCTGCAGTCGCGGCATCGTAGGTGACGACACGGGCGCCATTCCCCAGTGGAGCACTGCGGAGCACGTCGCCGCTGTCAGAGACAACACGAAGTTCGAGGTCAAACTCGTCGGTGTCGTAGCTGGCCACGGCGACGAGCCGCTCAAAATCAAGCAACGGAACCGCCATGAAATCCGCGTCATCCGTGCAGAGGGTACGGTCTTGGCCGGCCAGGATGTCCGCAGGTGGGAGTCGGGCCGCTTGTTCGAGGCTATTGTCGGGCTCTGCTGCGTCTGGGGTGCAAGTGAACGGTACGAGACGCTCCAGCGAGAGTTGCCACGCACCATCCGAAGGACCGAAGGGTTCGATAGCGACGATCACCGTGCGTGGTAGATAGGTGCGATACCGCAGCGACTCGGGGGAGATGATTCCAGCGGATGCCTTGAGAAGTGCACCATTCGCCGCGTCGTAGAGGCGCAAATCGAGGTCGCTTCGGCCGCCATCGAAAGAGAGCTCCGCAGCGAGGCCTTCCCCCGCGGCGAGGTCCACCTGAAGAAAATCACGGTCTCCCGGGCAGATGGTGCCCGCAATGGTGACGCCTGTCGGAACCAGCGAAGCTAGCGTCGCTGACGCAAGCGTATCGTTGCGCGCGAGCCCCTCGAACAAGTCGGGGGCGCAAGCCTCGCCAGGCCAAATGGTGACTTCCATGCTGTAGGGCGATTGTGCAGTAAGCGCGCTGACGCGGAGGTATACGGTTTCAGGCGACTGTGCGACGTACGAAATCGTGCCATCGCCAAATGGCGGAGCCATCGCAAAGCGCAGGCTGGTCTCGCCCTCGGGGTCAAGCAGCCAGAGGGTTGCCTTCGCTTGCGCCCGTGTCTCTGCGATGCGTGCGACCAAGTTGTCTCCTGCTTCGAGGGACACGGCATAGACGTCGTCATCATTGGGACAAAGTTGCAGCTGGTCGAGGAACAAAGGCGCGCCATCACGCGTGGCCTGACGTAACACCTCTGCGGTGAGCGGAGTATCTGCATTCTCGTACCGGTCATCCACACATTCCCCACCAAGCTGCTCACAGACTCCCGTGGTGCGATTACAAATCTCTGCGATGTCACAGTCGAGATCGGTCTCGCAGGGAGGCGGCGGGAGTTGGCACAGGGCCGTCCGTGGGTCACAGATCAGTGGGTTCTCGCAGTCGTCGTCGCTATAGCAGAGGTCCTCGGACTCACAGCGTCCTGCACGTTGGTTGCATAATAGACCAGGCCCACAATCGTCATCGATGATGCATTGCACACAGCGGCAGGCTCCATCACAGCGACCGCCAAAGCCGCAGTCAGTGGCCTCTGTCTCGGCCGAACATTCGTTCTGGCACGGCAGCTGGCACCGCCCTGAGAACGATTCGCAGACCTCTCCGGGATCACACGCAGTTTCAGGGAAAGCTTCTACGAGAGTGCAATCGGCCTCTTCGATGCACAAGAACGATTCCCGATCACAGGCTTGTCCCACAGGACAGTCTCCCCGACGTGCGCATTGGCGAGCGTTTGCGATGAGGCGGCAGCGTCCAAGGCTACAAAAGGCATCCGGGGCACAATCGTTCCCCGAGGCACAATCTTCCCCAAAGCCAGGGCGAAGCTCGCAGACCTGCGCCGGGAAGACGCACCTCCAAGCGACTGTGGGACACTCATCATCGGTGGAGCACTTGTCGAGT
>JBMTAX010000329.1:0-4347 GCA_049429145.1 Myxococcota bacterium | reverse complement strand
GGCAAAACGACGACGGTACCACCTCGTTTGCGTGACAACCATGGGGTCTCCTGGGGCGATGCGGAAGCCACGCGAGCATTTAGGTGTTGATGGAGAGCCACGACGGGTTTCGTGCCCCGTGGAGTGTTTGCTGAGGGCGAGTCGATCTTCGAAGAGGATGCAGCACGGTACCTGCTTACCAGAGCATCATCCGCGCGCTCGGTCTCCCGCACCCGTTTCCACGACGTCACGATGATTTGGTGTATGGTCGGCAGTCTGATTGGAGGCTCACCCTTGCAGGGCCGCGCGACGATGGCCACGGATCAAACCTTTTCATGAATTGCTACGTGCCTTTGGTATCTGCTGGGTATGCCTACCCACCCCGAAGGTGCTGGTTACCATGACCCCATCGCCGCGAACGCTCCTTCCAACACATCTCCCACTCCTCGCTGACCACCAAGCAGCACTTACCACCTGCAAGCTCTGCCCCGACATGATCGGCCCGGTCGTTGTCGGGCAGCCCGTGCGCACCAAGATCCTTCACATTGGACAAGCCCCCGGTGCACGAGAGGGTATCCACGGAAAGCCCTTCTCGTTCACTGCCGGAAAAACCCTCTTCAGCTGGTTTGCCTCGATTGGCGTCAATGAGGAGACTTATCGAAGCCGGGTGTACATGGCTGCTGTGTGCCGCTGTTTTCCTGGGAAGAACCCCAAAGGTGGAGACCGGGTACCCCGCACTGAGGAGGTGGAAAACTGCCGCCCCTGGCTCAAGCGCGAGGTCGAAATACTACAGCCAGAACTCGTCGTCCCCATCGGCAAATTGGCAATCGCTCAGCTATTGCCATTTCGCAAACTCGACGAGGTTGTAGGCAAAATCCATTACACATCATGGCTAGGGAGAGATGTCGACGTCATCCCCCTGCCACACCCCTCCGGATTGTCGACGTGGTTCCGCAAATCGCCGGGATCGATCTTGCTCCGATCAGCCCTCGATGCGCTGCATTCCCATCCGACGTGGAACCACGTATTCTCGACAAAGGTTACGTGAGGCGGCGTGAGAGCGTCCCCAACAGGAGACCTCATCGGTGCCATTTGCCTGGCTAATTCTCACAACCTTTTTCGCGACGGCACATCCAGGCCCAGCGACATCGGAGCCACACTTTGCCCCGGTCTTGGTTTTCACAGTTCTCTTGTCATCGACTCTCGGTCTCATATACCCATTCCCTCGCTGACCCCGGCGCAACCCAGGTGAGGCTCATTGAAGACGTGGAATTCATTTCCACTCTACGGTGACGCATCGACGCTCTCCCGCCTGATGGGAAGATGATGATCAAATGGGGTCCAGATGCTCCCCACATGGTGCTGACCTTCTCATGCAGTGATGGTGACGAATCGATTCAGATTTTCGATGGGCGAATCAAGACGCCCTCCGCAGGTTTCTTACCCACACCGCCAGAAGCCGAGACACTGCTGGTGTCGGATTTACAGGGACTCTTCGCGCCTGCGGAGCGAAGACGCCTATTGAAGGCGCCAGGATTCGAGTGGCACTTACCCGGATACTCTGTCACTTATTTAGGAAAATCGCTGGATGACAAGGCATTGGCCACCCTGAGCTTCGCGGTGGAGCGCTACTTGATCGAAACGAAAGATCGAACGGAAAAGTTGGTAGTGACGTCGGGTCAACTCCCGCCACAGCCCGCGACATTTTCGCTTGGATTGTTGCGATCGGGAACACTCTACACGTACGAGTCACCCGGCGGGGAGCGCTTGATGCCCGATGTCTTTTGGGTGCAGTAACCAAGGACGAGGGGCAGCGGGACGGTGTGGTAGTGGCGGTAGGAGTGGCATCGCACCGAAAACGAAAAGCCGCCCGTGTGAGGCGGCTTTCCCGAAGCATCAGGTGGCGGAGTGACCGGGATTCGAACCCGGGATGGGCTTTTGACCCATACACGCTTAGCAGGCGTGCGCCTTCAGCCACTCGGCCATCACTCCCCAAACCCGATACCGGGGAGGTGCGTAGCAGGGCAAGCGCAGAGAGACAAGAGCGAGAGGCGGTCAGAGTTGGGAAAGTGACGCGCCTTCGGCATGATGGGCCTGAGGAGGCGGGATGCTCGAGCTGGTGCAGCTGCCGGTCTGGCGAGACAACTACGCGTACCTGCTTTTGCGAGGGCAAGAGGCGCTGGTCATCGATCCGCCCGAGGCGTCGCCGGTCCTCGAGGCCTTGCACGCGCGTGGAGCGCACCTGGTGGCGGTGCTCTGTACCCACCATCACCATGATCACACGGGGGGCAACGCGGGGCTGCAAGAGGCCACGGGTTGTGCCGTGTTCGGTCCGGCCCACGATGCGGAGCGAATTCCGGCGTTGACCCACCCCGTCGCGCCGGGGCAGACAGCCGCCGTCGGCAGCTTCGCGCTGCACGTGCTCGACGTTCGCGCCCACACCCGCGGTCACATCGCCTTCGTGCTCCCCGAGCGGGTCGCTCGGGTGACGCGCCACGGTCATGCGGGGAGCCCAGAGGTGGTACCACGCCTTGCGAACCGCCCTCTGCTCTTCTGTGGCGACAGTCTGTTTCTGGGGGGCTGTGGACGCCTCTTCGAGGGCTCCCCGGACGACCTCGCTCGAGCGCTCCGCACTTTGCGGGCCGAATCAGCCGAAGCTCTGGTCTGCTGTGCCCACGAGTACACTTTCGGCAACCTGCGGTTTGCGCAACATGTCCTGCGAGATCACGAAGCCATCGCCACCCGTCTTGCGCAACTCGACGACGAGCGCGGGGCCAGCGGCAGCAGCGTCCCCGACACCCTCGCCAGAGAGATCGAGACCAACCCATTTTTGCTCGCCCTCGACGAGCACGTGGCCCCAAAGCTCAAGGCGGCGCTCCGCCTGCCCGAGACCGTCGACGAGGCAGCGCTGGTCGGCGCACTGCGGCGAGCCAAAGACGAGTTCTGAAGCAAAGTGCCTCGTCACTGTGGCAACGTGTCAGGGCGCGGGGAAGAGGAACACCAGCAACTCGTCGAGGTGGCCGCGCCAGTTCCCCCAGGAATGCCCCTCGTTGTACTCGGCGTAGCGGCTCGCGGTCCCCGCCTCGACGAGGGCGTCGCGGAACGAACGGTTTGCGCCGAGGAAATCGGCAATCACACCTGTGTCCGCGTACACCTTGTCGACGGCAACGCCGTTCCGATACGAGCTGATAAGGGCCCCCCCGTCGGCCTCGAGGGCGCCCGACTGGGAACCGATGCGCTTGAACACCGTCGGATGATCGCGGCCGATGCGCGCGCTGATGTAGCCCCCGTTGCTCGTTCCCATGACCCCCCGAGACGCGGCTGTGCCGATGACCGCGACCTGCGCCTCGGCCCAGGGAACGAGCTCCGTGACGACGAGCTGTACGAACGAAGGTACCTTTGCCCCGACGTATTCGGGCCCTCGGTTCACGGGGTCGACGAAGACAACGACGAGCGGAGTGATGCGCCCCTCGGCGATGAGATTGTCGAGGACGTGGGGCATCTGCGCGAGTCCGATGTACTCGCCGCCGTCGTGCACGTAGAGGATCGGGTACGTGTTCGCGGTGGTGTAGCCAGGCGGGCGGTAGATCCACACCTTGCGGTCATTGTTGAGGATGTCCGAGTGGAACGTCTGCGGCGGATAGGTTGCCCCAGGTGCCACCGTGACTCCCTCGATGGTGCCGTGGGGACGGTTTGCCACGTAGTCGATCTCGGTCGGGTAGGGCCACTCTGGCATGGCGAGCTCAGAGTTTGGTCCGAAGCCGCTCGGCACCTCGGCTGGGTTGTTCGGGTCGAGTACCCAGTTGCCGTCGACGATAAACTTGTAGTCGACCCGCGCATCGAGGGGCAGCGTCGTCGTCAGGTGCCATAGGTCTGTGTTGGCGAGACGGGTGAGGTCAGCGGGAGCCGCATCCCAGTTCGTGAGGTCGCCGGCGAGCTGCACGCGGCTCGCGCTGCCTTGCCACAGCCACGTCACCACCTCTCCCTCGACGTAAGGAAAGTCGGGCCCGTAAGTGCCGACGAAGTCGTTGACCAGGCCCTGGCGGGCGCTCGTTGGGGCGGCCTCGGCAGCGTCGAGCATCGCCAGGAACGCCGAGGTCGCGTAGGTGCCGCAGGTCTCATGGGCCCCAGGGTCCGCGGTGCCTCCTTGGAGTCCATCGGGCCCGCACCACGTATAGTCACACGCTGCGGGCTCATCGGTGCCACAGGCAGGGTCTACGCCGCCACAGCCGCAATCGCACTCGGCGTCGCTCTGCCACTCCGGCTCGCAGGTCCACGCACCCGCCTCGGCCCCGGTGCCCCCGTCGGTGTTCGTGCCCCCGTCGGTGTTCGTGCCCCCGTCGGTGTTCGTGCCCCCGTCGGTGTTCG
>JBMTAX010000328.1:0-4354 GCA_049429145.1 Myxococcota bacterium | reverse complement strand
GACATCCGCACCGACGAGAGACACTGTGGTGGCCGCGTGGGCCCGCGCAAGTCGCCTGGGTTCTACGTCGGGTGCGAACTGGGGAGTCATCGTCGAGCAGCCTCGGCATGTGGTGCTCGCACCCGTTGAGCGCGTGCTACAGCGCACTGGTTTCTGGATCGTCACCGCCCTGCTGATGGCACTCGTCGCAGCTGTCATTCTGGCGAGAGGCATCTCGATTCCCATCGAACAACTCACTGCAGCCATGGAGCGGTTCGGTCGCGGCGATGTCGAGTTCCCCCTTCCGCAAGCTCGATCTGCCGACGAGATCTCGACCCTCAGTCACGCTTTCCATGAGATGGCACAGGGGATAGCGCGTCGAGACGACGAGATCCGTCGTCACACCGACGAACTCCATCTCCTTGTCGAGGAGCGCACCCGTGACCTCAAGGAAGCGCAAGACCAACTGATTCAGACCCACAAAAGGGCAGCCGCCGGGGAGCTCAGCGCCACGCTAGCTCAGGAGCTCGGTCACCCGCTGACAGGTGCGATAGGTGCCGTGCAACTGGCGCTGCTGCGTACGCCGAATGAAGACCCACGTCGCCCCCTGCTATTGGAAGCAGAGCGAGATGCGCTGCGCATCCGAGGCATCGTTGAGCAACTTTCTCGTCTGACGATCGCTCCCGACGCCACGAGCGTGCAACCCGTAGACGTCCACCAGTCGCTAGAGAGCGCCCTCGGGATGTTCGCGAAGTCGATCATCAGCCAACGCATCCACGTGGTGAAGGAGTTTACCTCGAACCTTCCGTCGATCAGCGGCAGGCCCTCGGACCTACAGCAGCTTTTCATGCAACTGATCGCCAACGCGCGGGACGCCATGCCAGAGGGCGGGACGCTCATTCTGCGCACAGACATCATCGAGCAGCGTCTCCTCAAGGTGACTGTGCAGGATACCGGTCCTGGCATTGCCCCACGTGATCGGGAACGGATCTTTGACCCCTTCTTCACCACCCACGCAAGTCGTGGCCAAAAAGGAATGGGGCTCACCATCGCGTACCGGATTGCCGAGGAGCATGGGGGCCGACTCAGCGTCGATACCACTCTCGGTAAAGGCTGTGCATTTCGAATCATTCTTCCGGTCGCCCTCGAAGACATTTCGTCATCATCTCCCCCCGCTCCCGTAGAGCTCTCCTGAGAATGGAACGACCGTGAGGGAACAGGCACAGCTGCACCACGCGCGCGAGTAAGGGGCTCCCTTGCCAAGACGCTTCCCCGAGGTATCCCTTGAAAGGGACGCCTGTTGCTTACCCTATGGGCATTCACCGGGCTCATTGGAGTGAGGGCCTTCCATGAAGGCACGTGCGTTTCTTGCCGCTGTCGCTCTGCTGGGCATCCTCGTGATGGCCGTGGGGGTGTATGGCGTTGTATTCCCTGCGAAGGTCGTCCGGCGGGAGGGACTTGCCTCTGAGGCCCTCCCCGACAGTCCCCGAGCGGTGCCCGCCGCGCCATCGCCGGAGCCCGTCGTCACGCACAATGCTGCGAGAGCGACGCTGCGCGCGGTACGGGGTGAGGTTTCGGTGCGCAGCCCGGCTGCAGATTGGACCGCTGGGCTCGCTGGCTCCTCCTTGGAGGCAGATCAGTCCGTGCGCACAGGGGAGGACGGTGAAGCGCATCTGGACTTCGGACGAGGAATCGAAGTCCAGGTGAGCCCTCGCTCGGAGTTTGCGGTTCGCGAGCTCGCGGAGAATATCGCTCGCATCCGCCTTGACCAAGGTCGCCTCCAAGCTGCAGTCGACCCTGCGGCCCACCGTCTCCTTCAGGTCGAGGCCGAGGGCAGCGATGCTGTGGCGCGCTCACAGGGGGGGCGTTTCGGGGTCGTCGCTTCCCGAAGCGGACAACTGACGGTCGCCACGGAGAAAGGTGCAGTAACGCTGACAGCCCACGGTGTCGACGTCGATGTAACCCCAGGATTCTCATCGACGGCGGGACCGGACAAGCAAGGTCCGACTGTGCCCGCCGAAATCCCTAAACATCTCCTCCTGAAACTGTTGCCTGCTGCAGCCACGAGGACGAAACGGCGTCATATTGTCGTGGTGGGAAACACGTCTCCCGGCGCCTTGGCCTACGTCGACGGCACACCCGTCGCGGTCGACAGTGCAGGTGAATTCAAGCTGCAGGTAGAGCTACAGGCGGGCGAGAATCGATTCTCGGTCAATGTCCTTGATGCAGCCGGGCGAGAAGCCAGTGCGGTCACCGACACCATCGTGCTCGAACAGAAACGGCCGGCCATTGAGACCAGTGTCACGTGGGGCAGCCCTCCCGATTCTTCCCCTTGAGGGGTCGTCGAGAGTGAAGTGAACCGGCACATGCGCCGACAATCCGCTCCCTAGCGGCATAGCGCCCTTGATCGCGCCTCGTGCCTTTTGCAGTGTTTGGGCAGGATGCCTGCATCCCATGCTCTGCGCTCTGCGCGCCGATCGCCTGGAGCGGCCAACAGAGCTGACAGAGCGCGAGGAGACGTTGGTCTGAGGTTTGCTCAACGGGGAACGCCCATCGCCCAGCTGGCGATCGCGCGAGCACCCCGGAAGGCACATGGACATCGACGCCACCATTCACCACATTGAAGTTCTTTACCGCGAGCTTACGGGAACCCCATTCCCTGCACTGAGCGAAGACAATCGGCCCGCTGGTCTGGCTGGAGAGGGGGTTCATCGCCAACTCGAAGCCGCCACGGAACAGCTCGCTACGGCACTGAGCCTCGCGCTTCCCATACGCAAGCGACCACCATTCGTTCCACCTCTTAGTCTGTTCACGACCCAAGACCATCATGTCTTTCGCTTGGACCTTCCCGGCGTGAGGCGAGAGGACATCGAGCTGCGTATCGACGGACGTCACCTGACCCTGAGCGGCCTCCGACTGAACTCACACGACCCTTCGAGAGTCCATGTCTACGGAGAAGCACAAAGTGGCCGATTCGAACGACAGCTCACATTGCAGGAAGAGCTAACGGAATCAGAGGTGCGACTCCACCTGGAGCATGGATGTCTCGAACTGCACATCCCGAAGAGAGCACGGGCGGCGCCTCAATCGATCGCCCAGCAATGACGATGTCACACGAATGCAACCCTTCAGCGAACCGTCGTTCCCTGCATTAAGCGACTACGCATCCCCGCCACATCTCAAAACAATAGTCCGCCGCATACACCATGAAGGCACAGGGCTTTCTTTGCCTCCATTACCCGACAAGGAGATTGACGACCGTTTGTAACCACGATGCCCCACACACAGAAAACGGCTCACACAGGGAATCTCCGAACGACAATTCCCCTGCGTTTGTCCGTGATTCACATCGAGTTCCCAACCAGGAGTAGTTCCATGGACGCCAAGGTCGATATTCGCAAGCTCCAGATTCTCAATGATCGCATCAGCCAGACTCTCGAAGCCCTCCAGCAAGTGCGCTGGTCGGTACACGGCCTGCAAACGGCGACAACCACGCCGCAAGGGGTATTCCCACAACCAAGCACAACCCAGCCTAACCCGGCGTTCTCCTATGCCGCCCCCATTGCGCAAGCGGTCGCTGCCCACGGGACGCTCCCGACCGCCTTCGGTCTCCCCTACGGCAACGCCCTGCCTGCCTCCGCCTGGGTGGCGTCCTTCGTCCCGCCTTTCACTTACCCGTACCCCGCGCCGTCTATGACGGCGGCTCCTCAATACCATTCCCTTCCCACGGCTCCCTGGAACCAAGTCTATGGGCCCTTTGCCCTGGAGAATGACCGCCTTTCGGTGGAAACAAGGGCCACTGACCCGGCCCTGCTCGCGCGGACCTTCCCCCAGGCCTTCACGGGCGTCGTGTCTTACTGAGCATCCCTCTGAGGGGCGGGCCCCGAAAGGAGCCTGCCCCTCGGGGTCTGCCCCGCAGAGTCTCTTCGAAGGGAGAGCATCGCTGTAGAGCACCGGTGCCGTTCCCACGGCCCCCGCACATGCCATGCTGGACACCATGCGACGCTCAGCGTTGGTAGATTCCAGAGGGTGGGCAACAGGTCAGACCGACGACGAGGTGCGGCGATCTGGGCAATCGCGCGAGAAGTGCGCCCCAGGTAGCGTTCACTGAGGAAGTTGCTAGACCCAGGGGCTTATGAGTGAATTGCACGAGATCCATGTCCGCGGTGCGCGTGTCCACAATCTGAAGAACATCGACGTTCGACTGCCGAGAAACCAACTTGTGGTGCTCACGGGGCTCTCGGGCAGCGGGAAGTCTTCTCTCGCTTTTGACACGATCTACGCCGAGGGACAGCGGCGTTACGTCGAGTCTCTGTCCTCCTACGCCAGGCAGTTCTTGCAGATGCAAGATAAGCCGGACGTAGACTTGATCGAA
>JBMTAX010000327.1:0-4354 GCA_049429145.1 Myxococcota bacterium | reverse complement strand
TCGCCCACGAGAGGCAAACGCACGGGGCTCTCTGTGTTCGCGTTCTCGACGTCAACCGCCCGAACCGCATACCCGTCCATCGCGGAGTTGTCGGCCCCTGGTAGGTCGCGACCTGACACGACGGAGGTCGAAAGGGTGCGACCCAGTGCCTCTGGCAGAAAGACCCGCTCGGCTCCGAGTGGGGTCACTGCGTCGAGGATCTTCTCGCGTGCCTCTGCAACCGACAACATGAAGGGTCACTCCTTCCCGGGGAGGGCTCGCCAGCGCGCCTCACCATGCCCGGGGCCCAAGATGTGCTGAAGCCGCTCGTTGTATACGAAGCTCTCCGTCGTGGGGATATGGGGGACGTGATGACAGTTGCGGCACACCTGCTCACCGACGTCGCGCCGCACCAGTGCGGCCGGGTCACCCGCCCGTGCGACGTGCTCTGAAGCGGGCCCGTGACAAGCCTCGCACTGCACGTTCTGGCGGAAGTCGACCTCTGAGGTTTTGCAGTACCCACCTGGCTCGTTGAAACCGATGCTATGGCAGGCCACACAGCTGCGGTCTTTGTCCTTGCCAAGGTTGACCAGTGTGTCCCATGCGGTGGCGTGCGAGAGGCGTCGCTCGACGGGACGCCCTTCTTGATCTTTGCCCGTCCCGACGACGAATTGGGACTGCCAAAACTGCACGGCTTGGCGATGGCATCCGTAGCAAGTCTCCACGCCCACGTACGTCGGTACCCCAGGCGGAGCCGCAGCACATTCGAGGCCTGCCTCACAGCGACCCACCAACGCGGGGATGGACTGCTCATAGGTGGCGAGCGCCGCCTTCGCGACGCCGTCTTCTGGGAGTCCGCGCACCAGAGGAAAGGCGCTGGTGACGATGTGGGGGCCCACAGGCGCCGGTGTCGCTGCGGAAGTCTCGAGGACGCGGGCGCGGTCTGCGCGGGCAGCGTCGAGGCGCTGGGAAATGAAGTCTCGACGGGGGCCGGACGCAGCCTCCCGGACCTGGGCCTCGTATTGGACGATGCGCTGGTCGAGGAGGCGCGCTCTTCGCTCCGCTGCGCCCTGCCTATCGTCGAGGCTGAGCGGCGCAGCACCGCTCCTGCCCTCGAGGTCGAGCTCGATGATGCCGAGGTGTTGTGCCTGCTGGGCTGCCGCAACCCAAAACGTGCCCGCGCCAAGACGCTCGGGCTCTCGCGGCGCTTCGCCAGGGTCACGCCCTTGGACCACAACATCGAGCCCCTCGATGCCCGCGACGATGGCGGGGACTAAGACACGAGGTGCCTGGGAGAGCGCGACGACGGCGTGAGCGCCCTCGTCGTAAAGCCGGCGTACCTCTGCGCGCAGTGCCTCGCTGACCGCTGTGACCTCCTCAGCGCTGTCGGCGCGAAACCCGGTGACCCCCAGCATTACTTCCCCGGCAGGCACCACGATACCGGGAGCGTGGACAGCTCCCGCCGTCATGGGGCGGCCCGCAGCAGAGACACCGACGGTCACGAGATTTCGGGCAGCGAGGCGAGCGTCCCGAAACTCTGCGCCCCGCACGTCGTCGAGAGGGCCGAGCACCGTCGCGGCGAGCCCCTTGCGGGCATACGTGTCGAGGAGCAGATCGATGCGAGCTTCGGCCTGGCACAGGTCTGCCGGCTTGTTGTCATCGCTCTTCTCGAAAAGAAGGTCGCCGGCGTCGAGGAACACGACCCGCTCACCGTATGCGGCCCTGGCGGCATCGAGGGCAGCGGCGAGACGCGCGACGCCACCGAGCGGATCGGCGGTGCATCCACACGGCGTGATGTAGCCCTGTACGCTGGCGGTATAGAGCACCGCGACTCGCCTGCCTGGACCCCGCTGCTGGAATGGGAACGAAGGTGCACCGTCAGGCACGCCAGCGTCAGAGGGCTTCCCGAACGAAGCCCCTCCAGCGGAGGTCGATGGTTCGAGACGTCGCGGACACGCGGCCCCGATCAGGGGGATAGAGGCCAGGGTGAGCGCAGTGCACCAAAATACCAGAGGTGACGACTTCATCTGAGGACTTCTTGCGAGAGGTCTGACAGGTATAGTCACAGTGTCGGCGCACTGAAAGCCGCGAAGGAGAGCGCTTGATCGACCTCGACGCCGCCGCTGCCTTTGCCGCCGAGATGCACGGAACGCAGCAGCGAGCCCATGGCGTCCCGTACATCGAGCACCCGCGCGCCGTCAGGCGATTCGCCGAGATCATCGCCGCCGCTCTCGAGGTAGAGCTTCCCGACGCAGTGCTTGCGGCGGCATTGCTACACGATGTGCTCGAGGACACATCGACGTCCGACAGGGCGCTTGCTGAGCGTTTCGGCGCTGAGGTCGCGGATATCGTCAGAGCCCTCACGCGGCCAGCGTCCAGGGCCCCCGAGGACCGCGCGCAGGCGTCGGCCGAGCACTTTGCCCAGTTGGCGGAATCGGCACACGACCACGTGCGGGTGCTCAAGGTGGCAGATCGTCTGCACAATCTCATGGAGCTGCCGCACACGAAGGACCGAGCACGACAGCAGAGATACCTAGAGGAGACCCGGCAGTGGGTGATTCCCGTCGCTGCACGCGCACGAACCCCGGGCTTTGGGGCTGCGCTCGTCGCTGCGCTGGAAGATGGCCTGGCGCTCAGTGCCCGAAACTGCGCCCTCGCCGCTATTGGCGCGCCGGCTCCGCTGCGGGGTGTCTATGTGCTTATCGACGTCAATGTGCACACCGAACCCACTCGAGCAGAGGCGCTCCTGCGAGGCGCATGTGCAGGCGGGGCACGGCTGGTCCAGCTCCGCGCCAAAGGTCTCAGCGATCGGGCGATGCTTGATTGGCTCGAGCACCTTTTGCCCATCTGCCGTACTGCGAACACCCCTCTCCTCGTCAATGACCGAGCAGATCTCGCGCTTGTGTCCGGAGCACAAGGCGCCCACGTCGGGCAGCAAGATCTCCCCGCACCGCACGCCCGCGCGCTCCTCGGGGGCGACCGATTGCTCGGGGGCTCGAGCCACACTTTGCACCAGGCACAGGCGCTCGATGCCCTAGGGGTGCTCGACTATGTCGCCTTCGGTCCGGTCTTTCCGTCGCCGACGAAGCACGGTCACGCTGAAGTAACGGGCCTCACGGCACTCACTGCGGTGTGCTCCCGCGCCTCGTCACCGGTGTGTGCTATCGGCGGCATCACCTCGCCAGCCCGGATGGCGTCGGTGGCCAAGGCGGGCGCAGCCCTTGGGGCCGTGGTCAGCGCGGTGCAGGAAGCGAGCGACCCCTGCGAAGCCACCCGAGGTCTCGGGATCGCCTACGCCGCTGCGCGCGGCCTGAGGAACGCTCTCCTATGATCACCGCCCCCACCGTACTCATCACACCGGACATCGAGACCCGTGCGGGGAGGCGTGGTCCTTCACGCCACCTCACGCTCGATGAGAGCTACGCGCTTGCCGTGCAGGAGGCCGGCGGACTGCCGCTGGTTACCCCCTACACCGAGAACAACGCCGCAATCGCAGTGCTCCTCTCGGGCGGCGACTTCGACGTTGACCCCGGGCTGTTCGGTGCCGCTCCGCACGAGCGACTCGGTACGCTGAAGCCTGACCGCACTCGTTTCGAGTTGGCGCTGCTTCGCGGCGCGATGGCGCGCTCGCTGCCCGTCCTGGGCGTGTGTGGCGGCATGCAGCTGATGAACGTCGAACGCGGAGGAACCCTCTGGCAAGACCTGGCGAGCGAACGCCCAGAGAGCCTTGAGCACCAGCAAGCCACAGCGAAACACCTCGCAGGGCACGAGGTCGTGGTCGCCCCCGCGACCCGATGTGCACAGGTCATCGGTCGAGCGGGCTCCCTCGGTGTCAACTCGACCCATCACCAAGCGGTGCGCAGTTTGGGGCATGGACTCGTGGCGAGCGCCCTCTCCACCGATGGTCTGATCGAGGCCCTCGAAGACCCTCAGCACGATTTCTTCCTCGGGGTACAGTGGCATCCAGAGGCCATGCCTGATGATCCCGCGCAGCGTGGGCTCTACGCGGGCTTCATTGCAGCCGCACAGAGGTACGCAGCTCGACGCACGAGGCGAGCACTTCAACCGACGGAGTGACGCCAGGCGAGACCAGTTCCACCTCCCCTGTGTCTGCGTGTCACACCTGCGCAGCGTGAGGGCCACTGCCGGCGTTGGAGAATATCTTCCACCTAGAGCGGCTTGTGGGACCCCCATGAGGGCGTTACCAGGGCGTCAATGTCGGTCGGAGATCGACTCGTGAGGCCATGTCCTCGAGGGAGAGCGTATGCGTTCGTTGCGATTTGTGAGTCGTGGTTTTTTGGTTTTGGTTGCGATCAGCAGCCTGGCGACTGCCTGCGCCGACCCGGTAGGGGACGCCCCCCTCGCGGAAGTGAAG
>JBMTAX010000326.1:0-4381 GCA_049429145.1 Myxococcota bacterium | reverse complement strand
ATCCACGGTCCCGGCAGCGAGCGCAGGATCGCGAAGCCGAGGCCGGCCAGCGCGATGAGCACCAGCGACACGGCCCAGATGCGCATGTTGACGAGGAAGCCGGCCCAGACCTGCGGCAGCGCGGCCCGCATCTCGGCCTTCGCCAAGGCACACCGCGCGGCACTCGCCGATGTACGCGTCGACGTCGAAGGTGGCCGCGCTGGCGCTGACCTCGTGCCGGTCACTGCCGCGGGCTGTTATGCGCCAGGCGGTCGCTTCCCGCTCCCGTCGTCGGTGCTCATGACGGCGCTCACCGCCCGAGCGGCGGGGGTTGAGACGGTCGTCGTCGCCTCCCCTCGACCCGCGCCTGTGACGTTGGCTGCGGCGGCGTTGGCGGGAGCTGACTTCTTTCTCGCGGTGGGAGGTGCCCAGGCTGTGGCCGCCATGGCCTTTGGCATCGAGGGCCTACCGCAGTGCGACGTCATCGTGGGCCCCGGCAACGCCTACGTCACCGCGGCCAAGCAACTTGTCTCCGGCGAGGTACGGATCGACATGCTGGCAGGCCCGTCAGAGCTGCTGGCGCTGGCTGATGAACATGCCGATCCTGCGCTCGTCGCCGCTGACTTGCTCGCACAGGCCGAGCATGACCCTGACGCATTCCCCATGCTGGTGACGACGTCAGCCGCGCTTCTCGATGCAACGGAAGCAGCCCTCTTCGAGCAGCTGGCGACGCTGCCCACGCGGTCTATGGCCGAGGTTGCCCTGCAGCGAGGCGCGGCGGTCGTCGTGGAGAATCTCGAGCAAGCCTGCGCCGTAGCGAACGCACTCGCCCCAGAGCATCTCGCCGTGCATGTGCGTGAGCCCACAACGCTAAGGCCGCAGCTCCGTCATTTCGGCGCCCTCTTCCTGGGCGAAGGGTGCGCCGAAGTCTTCGGTGACTACGGCACGGGTCCCAATCACGTGCTTCCCACGGGCGGGACTGCGCGCTCCCAGGGTGGCCTCAGCGTCCTCGATTTCTTGCGGACACAGATGTGGCTTGAGCTTGCCCCTGATGCTGCGCCCCAACTCGTCGACGACGTCGTGCGCTTCGCCCGGCTCGAGGGGCTCGAAGCCCACGCACGGGCGGCGGAGATGCGTCGTCGCCCTTGATGGGGCTTATCCCCGTGGGTGCGCGAGGCGCCAAGCGCGGTGTGAGTGGCGCCCCTCGAAGTCTTCGGCGCGGGTGCGCTCGGTCATGTCTGCGACGAGCTCGAAGTGGGCACCGACAGCCTCGGCGAGGACAAAGCCGCGCGCATTGGTCGAGAACCAGCATACGCCCTCGTCGCCAAGTACCCGCCGGATCGAGGTGAGGAGGTCTATATGGTCTCGCTTGACGTCGAGGGTTCCGTCCATTCGCTTTGAGTTGGAGAAGGTGGGCGGGTCGCACACCACCACGTCAAACCGCCCCCCCTCGTCAGCAACACGGGAGAGGTAGCGGAGGCAATCCTCTTGGACGAAAGTGTGGCGGCGCTCATCGAGACGATTGAGGCGCACGTTGTCGCGCGCCCAGTCGAGATAGGTCCTCGACAGATCGACCTGTACCACCTCGGTGGCACCGGCCCCTTGGGCATACACTCCGAAAGAACCTGTATACGCATAGAGGTTCAATACACGCTTGCCGCCGCACTCTGCAGCGACCATCGCTCTCGTCGTGCGGTGGTCGAGGAAGAGACCCGTGTCGAGGTAATCCCACAGGTTCACGTAAAAGCGATGACCGCCCTCGTTCACGAGCACTCTTCGACCCGACTGGCCGTCGCGCTCGTATTGCGCCGTCCCCCGTTGCCGCTCGCGACGCTTGAGCGCCGTGTTCTCGAGGGATACCCCGATGGCCTCGGCCGCGATGCGCTGCATGGCCTCAAGCCACCCCTGCTCTGCGGCATCGTCGACACTATCGCCACGTCGAAAGGCGGCGAGGTAAAGGCAGTCGCCGTAGCGGTCGATGGCAAGGGGTATCTCAGGGATGTCGCGGTCATAGAGCCGGTAGGCGTCGGTACCGATGCGTTTGGCCCAGCGCTCGAGGTGACGGCTGCGCTTTTGGAGGCGATTGCGCAGCATCGCCCCTTGGGCCTGCAGCTTCTCGGGGGTGTCTGGCATCGTCATGACGTCGATGGTACCGCTTGCTTTCGCCAACACCAGCGCCATCGCACGGCGATGAGGCGCCTGAGAGACGTTCATGCCAGATTTCCCTCTGCTCACCCACCTCGACGGCCTGCTCCGCGAATACGCACCGCGCTCCGAGCCCGAGCAGAGCGATCATGCGCAGATGCGGTCGCTGCTGTGTGATGAGAGCACCGACTGGGGGTCCCGAGCGACCTTCGCACCCGGCCATTTCACGGCGAGCGCATTCTTGTTGTCGCCAGAGCGAGACGCCCTCTTTCTCATTCACCACCGGAAGCTCGACCGTTGGCTACAGCCCGGCGGACACCTCGAGCCTGGCGATGTTGACGTGCTCGAAGCCGCTCGACGGGAGATCCTTGAGGAGGTCGGTCTGCCCGACGCCCCGCTGCACCCTCTGGTCCGCGGACTCTTCGATGTCGACATCCACCACATTCCGGCACGCAGCGACGAGCCGGAGCATCAACACCTTGACGTTCGGTTCTTGTTCCTGGTTCCCTCACGAGAACTTGTTGCCGCCACGTCAGAGGTCAAGGCCGGTCGCTGGGTACCCCTGACGGAGTGCGCTTCCACGGCAGGCGATGAGAGCGTCATGAGAGCGGCCCAAAAGGTCATCTCGCTCGAGGGAAGTGGAGCCCTGTGAGGATGATGTCGTGATCACAAATCGTCTCGCTCTACGCGGCTGGCGCCGCTGCCAACGAAGGGCGGCAAACTCTCTCGGTTGACGACGTCGTGGAATGTCACACCCGTGTAAGCGTCGAGTTCGAGCTCCCCCGCATCGATCCTGAAACGAACAAGGCTGCGTGGCGACGCTCCGGTGGTGCCAAGAAGAACGCGAGGGCCATCCCCAAGGCACGCCATCGACACAAGCCGAAGATTCCCGCGGCGCCCGGGGAAATAGGCGTGATGGTGCCCACTCACAAAGAGAGTGACGTCGTGCGCAATGAGCAGTGCTTCGAGGTCAGCGTCGCCGATGATCTCGGTCTCTCGACCTTGGGCGAAGGGATAGAGGGGGATGTGCCCGAACACGATCTTCGTCTCGGCCGGATGGTCAAGCACGTCGTCGAGCCATTCCTCTTGGGCGTTGTCGAGGGCACCGACCCGGGTGTCGTCGAGGGCAACAAAGAGGGTCGTTCCCGCGGTGAATGCGTAGCGGAAGGGGTAGTGCGAGTCGTCGACGAAGTTGAGCGCAGGGCGGTGCTCGGCCCACTCCGCAGCGAAGTGCTCACGCTCCGTTGCGTAGGCCGCGTACGAAGATGCATCGTGGTTACCAGGCGTGACTGCGACGGGGATACCAGCCTCGGTGAGGGGTATCGTGACGGCATCGTGAAACCCCGCCCACATGGCGGCATAGTCAAGCCCGGCCTTTTGCCCTGCCACGAGGTCCCCCGTAAGCAAGACGAGGGCCGGCGGGTCATCGACGAGGGCCTGCACCGCGGCGTGCACCTCTGGCCGGTACGTCGTGGAGCCATAGGAGCCGTTCAAGTCTGAGAGCACAGCCACGTCCAGAGGAACAGGTGGTGGCGGGTCGCTTGGCGATGGCGATGCTGCATCTACGACAGACCCACCATCGAGTGGATCATGGGATTCGGGGGTGATGTCGCCGTCGCCGACTTCAGGCTCCTCGAGCGGATCAGCGTCATCGATGATGGCGGGAGGCCCCCCCGCATCGGAAGCAACGTCGACCTCGTTATTCCCTGCGGGCCCCACTGTGTCGTTCTCTTCCGACACACCCGTCGCCTCAGAGGGAGAAGAGGGGCTGACAGATGCAACGAAACCCGCATCTAGGGCCTCGCGTCGAGCGGATGACGAGGACGGCGAACATGCAACAGGCCAGCACAAGACCACCAAGAGGAGTGCACTCCCCGAACATCGCCACAACACGCCGAGGCAGTGCTGGTGAGCATGGGCTGCCGTCTTTAGGCGTGCGTTCATCGCGGTGTACCCTCCAGAGCCCGAGACCATGACGGAATCCCTGGCTCCTCCGCTGACGGCAATGGAGGGCGCCAAGATCCGCGACTCCGTAGATCGATTTGCCCATTGACCCGTTGGTAGCGGTCGAACCCCGGAGACCGCCATGAAGCACACCGTCCCTTTCGCCGCCTTGGGCGCCATCGCCCTCCTCGGACTCCTCCGCGCCCCCGCTGCAGACGCTACCCGCACCGCTGCCACGGGGTCCCCTGCACACGAAGGCGGAGCCGTGCGTGTCGATGCCCGCCTCGAGTCGCCGCAGCTTCTGGCCGCTCAT
>JBMTAX010000325.1:0-4405 GCA_049429145.1 Myxococcota bacterium | reverse complement strand
AAAGACAAAGACGCCGTGTCGACGTGCCGAACACAGCGTCCGAGCGCGCCGCCAAAGGCGAGCTATCCTCCCGTGAGCGAGCAACGCTTCGCACGCCCCGACATACCCTGAGAGGTGTGACCTCGGCCGTCGTGTAGCTCTCCGAGGACCCGTAATGCTTGCATCGATTTGCGCGGGTTTGGGTCACGCCATGGCGGGGCAGCAGCTCAGGGTGAAGCTGGCCTCGACGACGGAGCGGGCGCGAAACCTCCATGCCCTGAGGGCGGTGCGCCCCCTTGATGAGGCGTCTCTCCGGCAGCGATAGCCAGGGCCGCCGCTGCACGCTGGTCAAGGCGAAAACGCCCGCCGTACGCCGGGTCAAGGCTCATCACTCGTCTCCACTCTGCGGCAGCCTTAGCGGGCTCATTCGCCATCATGTAGGCCATGCCGAGGTAGTGGCGCACCGCGACGGCAGCGTCGTGACGACCGAGGTATTTCTCGAAAAGGGTGACTGCGTCGCCGCCGCGATTGCTCTGCACATAAGCGCGCCCCAAGGCCACCACGAGTTCTTCGTCGTCGGGCTGGGTGCCGAGCGCGATCTCGAGTTGTTGGCTCGCCCCAGCGACATCTCCGAGGTCAAACGTGTCGAGGGCGGCTGCCCGTTGACGTTGCGCTTCGGTGGCGTCCTCGGCGAGCGATTTGACTCTGCCGCCTTGCCCGCCACCACCCACGGGGAGGTCTGGCACCGGGGACGTTGCTGGTGCCTCCCCTTGGGCCATACGGGCGATCTCGTCGAAGTGGTCGAGACCACGGACCATTCCGTTCGGCACCTCGAGCTTCCACGTGCCCTCCTCGAGGATCATCTCGGTGACCGCTTCGACGCCGTCGCGATGCACGGCGCGCACCTTTGCCTTGTCCCCCTTGATGAGCTCCTCGGTGGGGCTCGGGCTCGACGCCGCGAGAGAGCGCATGAAGACCTCCCAATCAAAGGCCCCCTGCAGCTCGGGCTTCGCACGCGCGAGTTCTTGGTAGCGCTTCACCGTCGCGACGAAGTTGGCGCTGAGGCCTTGCTGAAAGCGCTCCACGTCGGAGGCCTTGGCGGCAACCAACGTGGCTCGAAGGGACTCAGCTGGGCGTAGACCCACCATCGAATTCGAAAGGGGCTCCGCGCAGCCGATGAGCGCGAGCAGAGTGCCACTGACGACAAAGGCGAAACGACGAGAAGCCACGAGCTACCTCCGCTGGGCACTGTTGAGGCGCCCACCACGACGGGAGCGTGCACGAACCTACGCCCTCGAGGCAAGCCCGCGCGCAACTGTCTCCCCCTCGGCAATCCAGTCAGCGACGCTGGCTGCGTGGCACGGGACAAGGACCGCAATGCTCACGGCCACGACCCACGAAAAGCCCTGCTCGATGGGGTCAGTCAAAAGCGCTGAGGTCCGCCGCAGCGGCGAGGATGTCTTTGCCGAGTTCGAGCAACCCTTGGGTGGGATTCGTGTTCGAAAGCAGAACCACCGCCACCGGGGGGTCGGTGGTGAAGACGACCTGCGTCGTGAACCCGGGAGAGACGCCGTTCTTGGAATAAACCGTGGGTCCGCCTGCTGGATGTTCAATGGCGAGTTGAAGCCCGATCTCCGCGTTGTCCCCCTCGGGCATGTCGTTGAGCGGGGTCATGACCGCCTCCCACGCAGGGTCACCACCCTCGAGGGCCGCCTCGAGGAAGGTCAACAGGTCGTCTGCTGTCGCGTGTAGCGCGCCGCCTCCCTGCAACGGCGGTCCGATGGCGAGCTCAGGGGCGGGCTCCCCCCGAAAATAGCCCTGAATCTTCCGGGCCTGCTGCGCCTCATCGAGTTCAACGTGGAAATCGACGAGACCCATGGGAAGCGCCACCTCTCGCTGCACCAATGACTCATAGCTGACGACGCCAGCCGCATCGACGCACGCCTGCCCAAGCATCCCCGCGCCGAGGTTCGAATACTCGTAAGCGGCACCCGGAGCTCGAGGCAGCATGTATCCCGCGAGGAACTGCTCGAGCAGCTCACGTGTGTAGCCTGCTCCTGGTGTCGGGGGAGCCCCGATGAGGTTGGTGGGCTCTTTAGGCAAGCCCGAGCGGTGGGTCGCAAGGTGAAGCAAGCGAATGGGCGTTCCCTCGTAGCTCGGCACATCGGGGCCGAAATAGTTCGAGATCGGCTCCGAGAGCAGGAGCTCGCCATTGTTGACGCTGCGTGCGGCCAAATAGCCAGTGACCACCTTGGTCACGGACGCCAATTCGAAAACCGTCTTTTCGTGGGGTGAGGTATCGCCTCCTCGCTCCGTGGCGCCGTAACCACGAACGAGCCGTACATCCGCGAAGGAGACCCCCACCACGAGCCCGATGGCTTTTCCTGGGGTTCCTACCGCATCGACTACCCTTGGGACGTTCTCGTCGAGGAAGCACCCCATCGAAGACTCTGCGGCGCACAAAACGTCCGCATCGTCAGGCGGGTCGGTCGCGGCGCCTTGGCCATTGTCGACGACATCACCAGTGTCGTCGTCACATGTGGACCTTTCGCAGGATGGTGAGGCAGCCTCCGGCACAGGCCTTCCGCAGCCACCACCACTGACGAGAACCGCAAGCACGGCGAAAGACTTGGACCAGTCGAGGGTGAAGCCGAACGCAGGTCGCTGTCGACGGGCCGTGAATTCACTGCGCATGGTGTTTGCTCCGGTGAAGAGATTAGTCCTCTTCACCGGCGAGCATCCAGCGTTCAACGCGCCATGCGACGAGCTACCTCGATACGTTTGTCGAGGGAGAATCGCTGGGCGTACGCAGGGTCTTGCCGCAAGATCTGCTCCCAGCTCTCTGCTGCTTGGCGGGCATCACCGCTCATCATGTGCGCCATGCCGTTGTAGTGCCACGCAGGCATGTAGCCAGGGTGCAGCTTGATGGCCTCGCCGAAGGTTCGCAGCGCGTCGTCGATGCGTCTTGTCTGCACGAAGACACGGCCGAGACCGACGAGGATCTCGGGCTGGTTTGGGTTGAGGTCGTTCGCCGCGCGCAGCTGGCTCTCGGCGCCCGCGAGGTCGCCGGAGTCAAGGGCGTCGAGGCCAGCGGCGGCAGCCTTGGCGTAGGGTGATGCGTCGGCGGGCAGCTGCTTGACCCGCTCGGGCGCGGGCCGCTCGGCGCCGCCTCCGCTCGGCCCCGACGGTGATGGCTGGTCGAAGCTCGCTTCGCCACCCATCACGTTCTGTCCGCTGTGGGGTGTCGCCTCTCGTCGCACCAGCTTCGCCTCGGCGAGGCGGCCTTCGCCACGCAATCCCGCGCGAATCTCCTCGAGGCCTTGCTCCACCTGGGCGCGCTGCGGCGAACTGGGCGCCTCCTGCAAATAAGTCTCCCACGCACGCAGACCGCGCTCGAGGTTCTCGCGCGTCGCGCCGGGCTGATCGACGACGGTAGCACCGATGAGGAAGAGCGCATCGAGGCGCTCGTCGACCTGACGACCCTGCTCAGGGTCGTTCAAGATGAACTCGAGTTCGGTGAGTGTTCGGTCGGGATTACCGAGAAAGTAGAAACAGCGCGCGAGAAGATTGCGTGCCGCCGGGAAGCGAGGGGCAATGTCGAGCACACGAGAGAGGAGCCCTGCAGCCTCGATGAACCGGCGCTCTGAGAAATACAGACGTGCGAGAATCATGTCGCGGACCGGGCCCGGTGGCACAGCCTTGCCCCCACCCACCTGGCCGGCGTCGGCGAGGGCTGCCCGCAGGTTGCCGAGACGTTGCTCTTGCTCTTCGGCCGGAAGATCACGGAACTGCTCATCGATGGAGCGCGCTGCCGCAGCGACGTCAATCTTGCCGTCGAGCAGCTGCTCGAGCAGCTCTACCTTTTTCTTGAGCGCCTCGTTTGAGGTCGTTGAGCCCATGATCGGGCCGCCAGCGTTCGACTCCCCGGGCGCGGCGGCACGCCCGACGGACGGGGGCTCTAGGCACGCGGCAGAGGACGCGGCGAGGACAAGAACAGCGAGGAAAGGGCGGGATGACAGGATAGGCACGCGAGCAGTGTACGCAGTTGGGCACCGGGGTCCACCACCTGCGCCGGTTTTGCGAAGAGGGAAGGCCAAAGCCCAGAGCTAGAGGCATGCGACCCTGCAGTCTTGCGAGAATTCGCTACACGAGCACAACAAGCTGCACGGATCCGACCCCACGCGGCTTCCCGACGTCGATCTGACATGCTAAGAGAAGATGAGAATGAGTATCAAAACCAGCTCTACGCCCGGCGCCGCCGCGGTCGATCGACTCGATAGCCTGCCCCTCGCGGCACAGGCACGGGTGGGTATGCCCGAAGGCAGTAGTCCGACCCTGCTTCGGCTGCTCGAGATGGGGCTTGTTCCCGGCAGCGTTGTGCAGTTGACCCGTCGTGCTCCCCTAGGCGACCCCCTCGAAGTCACAG
>JBMTAX010000324.1:0-4406 GCA_049429145.1 Myxococcota bacterium | reverse complement strand
TCAGGTGTACGTCATGAAGCCCGAGATCCACCCCAGCTACCAAGCGGTGACCATCAGCTGCGCATGCGGCGCGGCCTATGCGACCCGCAGCACGCGCGAGTCCTACAGCGTCGACATCTGCTCGGCCTGCCACCCCTTCTTCACCGGCAAAGCCCGCTTGGTGGACACCGAGGGTCGTGTCGAGCGCTTCCGCGCCAAATATCGGAAGAAGTAAGTCGCCCTCCCGGCCTCCGGGAAGCGCACCACGAAGGCCCCGCCTGGGGGGCCTTTTTGTGTTGTGACAGCCCTCGCGTTCCCGGGACACACGCCCTGGCCGCGGGTGTGCTGGGGGATGCATCAGAGGATTGTAGCTGCTAGGAGTCATCAGCCGACGCGTGTGGCTCCACGAGCGCCGCGTTGGTCGTTCGACGTCGGAGTCTCCGTTGCGTAGGTCTCGTCCCCGCTGGTCCTTATTGTTCATCACCCTCATGGCCAAACCGATCATCGGGGGCCAAGCCGTCATCGAGGGGGTGATGATGCGCTCCCCGAAGAGCTTCGCCGTCGCAGTGCGTCGACCCGACGGCTCCATCGTCGTGCGCGAAGCGGGCTGGCTCTCCTTTGCCGAACGCTTTCCGTTTCTGCGGTGGCCCCTGCTCCGTGGCGCCAACATGCTGATTGAGAGCATGGCCAACGGGATCAGCGCGCTGAACTTTTCGGCGAGCCAGGCGATGCCGGACGAAGCAGACGTGGCGGGGTCCGCTGAGCCTGAAGCCCCAGGCGGCTCGTCGTCGTCGAACCCGGCCCTGTTCGTCACCTTGGCCATAAGCCTCGCGAGCGCGGTGCTGCTGTTCAAGGGCATCCCGCACCTCGCGACGTGGGGGCTCGGTGCGCTGCTCGGGAGCGGGGGAGAGAGCGCGCTGCCCATGGATGGCCCCGGATTTCACCTCGTCGATGGGCTCCTGCGGCTCGGCATCTTCGTCGTGTATATCTTGTTGATCTCGCGCCTCGATGATGTGCGCCGTCTGTTCATGTACCACGGCGCGGAACACAAGAGCGTGCACAGCTGGGAGAACGACGCGCCACTCGACGTCGAGCACACACGGCCGCAATCCACGGCGCACCCCCGTTGTGGCACCAGCCTGATCCTGCTGGTGATCGCAGTGAGCGTCTTCGTGTTCGCGGCGACCCTCCCATTCCTTCCGAAGGTGAGCGAACACACCTTGGTGCAAACGCTCTTTGCCTTCGCGGTAAAAGTCCCCTTGCTGCTTCCTATCGCGGGACTCGCCTACGAAGCCCAGCGCCTCGCAGCCAAGCACCCCGGTAACCCCTTGGTGCGTGCGCTGATCGCGCCGGGGATGTTGATGCAACGCTTGACGACGCGAGAGCCGGGCGACCGGGAGCTCGAGGTGGCACTGACCGCCCTGCGCAAGACCGTCTGGCGCGAGCGGCTCGCCCAAGGCGTAGCCGCGGGTACGGTGCCGGGCCCCGCCACGGAAGCGGTCGGCGACACTGCCAACATCGAGATCTATGAGACCTTTGACGAGGTGGAGCGGCGGGTCGCCGCGTGATGCGGCGGTGCCGCAGGGAGCTGTGACATGCGAGAGTTTCTGGCTTTGACGCTGTCCAACCTGACGACCCAAGTGCCCGCGCTCGACCCGAACCGAGGCGCGCCCGCAGCATTCGCCGGTGCACGAGCCCGTATCGCCGAGCCCCACCTCTACGACATGGTCTTCCCGGTCATCGCCCTGCTGCTGGTGATCGTGATCCCGAGCGCAGTGGCGCTTTGGGCGGCCTACAAGACCTGGACCGACGACACTTTGAAGGACGGCGAAGCCTGAGTGCGTGAGCCGCCACGCTCCTCGACGCGCGTAGCTCTCGCCCCCTGCCCTCGGTACTGCAAAGCTGCTAGTGGGCTTCTGGTCGCGCACCCCGAGATCACGCATGCAAGCCCGCCTCGATGACGTCGTCAAACGCCACGCTTCTCTCCTCGAGCGCCTCAGCGCGCCCGACTTGAATCCGAAAGAACTACAAGAGCTCAACCGCGAGCGTGTGCGCCTCGACCCTATCGTCGAGACCTGGACCGCGCTCTCGAGCCGCCGGGAGGAACTCGCTGGCAATCGTGCGCTCCTCGACGAAAATGACGCAGATCTGCGCGCTCTCGCGAAAGAGGAGATCGTTCGTCTCGAAGGCGAGATCGAGGAGCTCGAGCGTGTGCTGAAGATTCAGCTACTCCCCCGTGATCCCAACGACGACAAGGACATCATCTTGGAGCTGCGAGCGGGCACGGGCGGAGATGAGGCGGCGCTCTTCGCAGGTGAGCTCTTCCACATGTATTCGCGCTATGCCCAATCCAAGGGTTGGCGCGTCGAGCTCGTCGGCGCTCACGAGGGTGGCCGCGGGGGTTTCAAAGAAGTCATCGCCAGCATCTCGGGCGATCAGGTCTTCAGCCACTTGAAGTACGAGGCAGGTGTGCATCGCGTACAGCGGGTGCCTGAAACGGAGACCCAAGGGCGCATTCACACCTCCGCGGTGACGGTCGCCGTGATGCCCGAGGCCGAGGACATCGACCTCAAGATCCACGACAAAGACCTGCGCATCGACGTCTTTCGTGCCGGTGGCCCAGGCGGCCAAAGTGTCAACACCACCGACTCGGCGGTGCGCATCACCCACATTCCCTCGGGTGTCGTCGTGCAATGCCAGGATGAAAAGTCCCAGCACAAGAACAAAGACAAGGCCATGAAGGTGCTGCGTGCTCGGCTGTATGACCGCATGCTCGAGGAGCAAGAACAGGCGCGGGCAAAAGAGCGGAAGACGATGGTGGGCTCTGGTGATCGCTCGGAGAAGATTCGCACGTGGAACTTCCCCCAGGATCGCTGCACGGACCACCGCATCGGCCAGACCATGCACAACCTGCCAAAGCTCCTCGCCGGCGACATCGAAGACCTCATCACGACGGTTCGATCGGCATTCCAAGCGGAGCAACTGAAAGCGCAGGCCAGCTGATCAGCTCTCGCAGATCGTGAGGCCGTTTGGCTCGTTGTTACCTGGGCCCCCAAGGAAAGGAGGGCCTATGGCGAGCCCAGCCCGACTGCCGTCGCCTCATCGGCGCGAGAGCCGTTCCCAGGTCCGACGCGACATCCCCGCGGCACAGGAAGAGCTGCTGCTGCGCCAGGCTGCAGAGGGGCAGACGGCGGCCTTCACTGCCCTCGTCGAGCGCCACCGAGGAGCGGTATTCCGCCATGCCCTTCGGATGCTGCAGGACAGCGCCGAGGCAGAGGACGTCACCCAGGAGATTCTCCTCGCCATGCACGGCGCGCTCAGAGACTTTCGGCGGGAGGCACGCCTGTCGACCTGGCTGTACCAGGTGACACGCAATCGTTGCCTCAATCGCCTGCAGTTCCTCGAGCGGCGTGGCTGGGGGCGGCATCGGCCGTGGGTGGACGACGTCCGAGAGATGTCGCCACGGCACAGAAGGTGCCTTCACGACGAGATGACGGCAGTGCTCCGGCGGCTGGAGCGTGACGAAGTGCGAGACTTGCTCGGCGAGGCGATGAGTCGCCTCCCCGACGAACAGCAACAACTGTTGCTGCTCCGAGAGGTGGAAGAGCTGAGTTACGAGGAGATTGCGCGGTGCACGGGGCTTGCCCTCGGCACGGTGAAGTCGCGACTCCACCGCGCAAGGGCCGCGCTCTGTGGACGCCTCCTGCCTCACTCCGCTCGCTTGTTGGAATTTCTCCTCGCTCCGTCACAGGGAGCGTCTTTCGCATGAGCTCATGAGGTACCAGCACGGCGCGGGGCCTGCCGGATAAACGGCACATTCGGAGGCTTTGGGAAGGACCATGCTGCCGAGGCCACCACATCCACTGCGCCTACCAGAATGAGGCGACATCGACGTTCGTCGATTCATGAAGCCTGGCTCGTTCCGCCGAGGCCACCCACCCAAGAACGCCGGCATGGCAAACATCCCCGACACGGCTTCTCGCATCATCCGGCTACCCCTGGGGCTTCGGCGGCGCCCGCAGCGACGCAACTTCGGGGGTTACGTATCCAGGTGATGGAGGACCCTGAAAGAACAGGCAGCGATGAGGCACGTAGCGGATGGCTCACCACAGGTACTTCGCTCGTCGTCATAAAAGACGAAAGGCACCCAGAGGGTGCCTTACGTCTTTTGGTGCGGCGGAGAGGACTCGAACCTCCACGACGTATTAGGTCACTAGCACCTCAAGCTAGCGTGTCTACCAGTTCCACCACCGCCGCAGAACGCTCACTGTTAAAAGCAGGCCGGTGAGCTTTCGTCAATGTCCTTTTCGTCGCCATCTGCGCAGAACGCACGCTTTTTTCGAAAGAACCGAAGCCAAGGTCAAGGCGCTGTAGCAGCCTCAGCAGGAGCAGCCTCAGCAGGAGCAGCCTCAGCAGGAGCAGCCTCA
>JBMTAX010000323.1:0-4407 GCA_049429145.1 Myxococcota bacterium | reverse complement strand
AGCGCCGCGGCCACCGTGCTGTCGACGCCACCCGAGAGGCCCATGACGACGTGCCCGGCACCTACCTGTTGGCGGATGGCCGCTGTCTTCTCCTCGATAAAGGAGCCCATGCGCCATTCGGGAGAGAGCCCAGCCATGCCGAAGAGGAAGTTCTTGAGAAAACGGGTCCCCTCGGTGCTGTGGACCACCTCAGGGTGGAATTGCACGCCGCACCAAGCACGCTCTGTGGACTGCACCACTGCATCGGGACAGGTCTCGGAAGACGCCACTCGCTCGAAACCAGATGGCAGGAACTCGACTTGGTCGCCGTGGCTCATCCACACCTTCGTCGGGTCAGACACACCATCGAGGAGTGCCGATGGCCGGACGTGGGTGAGCATGGCGTGTCCGAACTCTCGCTTCGCCGCGGGGCGTACTCGCCCCCCAGCGCGCTCCACCATGAGCTGCATGCCGTAACAGATGCCAAGCACCGGGACGTCGAGTTCCCATACGGCGTCGTCGGCCTTGGGCGGTTCTGCCGCGTGCACGCTCGCAGGTCCGCCGGAGAGGATGATAGCGCCCGGCTCAAATGCGCGGATGCGCTCCGCCGAGGCCGTGCAGGGCAGAATCTCGCAATACACCTGCAGCTCACGCACCCGACGGGCGATGAGCTGGGTGGTTTGGCTGCCAAAGTCGAGGATGAGGACACGGTTGTTCAAGAGAACCTCGAGGTCGAGTCAGCGTGGCGTATCCGCTGGCGAAGAGACGGGCAAAAGGCCGGAGAGGTCAAATGGCGGCGACACGGTTCAAGGGACCACACGCTCAGTCGGCGCGATAGTTGGGCGCCTCTTTCGTGATGATGACGGCGGGCCCGGGGCTCTCGCGAAGCCCCGAAGCGGTGACCCGGACAAAACGCGCCCGCTCACGCAGGTCGGCCAAGGTCGAAGCGCCGAGGTAGCCCATGCCCGAGCGTACGCCACCTACCAACTGGTACACGGTGGCACCGAGGGGGCCGCGATAGGGCACGCGTCCCTCGATGCCCTCAGGCACTAGCTTTTTCGCTTCTTTCACGTCGGCCTGACCATAGCGGTCGCGACTGCCCTGCTCCATCGCCCCGAGGCTTCCCATGCCGCGGTACACCTTAAAGGAGCGCCCTTGGTAGAGCACCACCTCGCCGGGGGCCTCCTCGGTGCCGGCCAGCAGCGAACCAATCATCACCATGTCTGCACCGGCGGCAAGGGCCTTCACGACGTCTCCCGAGTACTTGACGCCCCCGTCAGCGATGGTGGTCACTCCTCGCCGACGAGCGGCAGCGGCGACGTCGAGGATCGCGCTGATCTGCGGCACACCCACGCCAGCGACGACGCGGGTCGTGCAGATAGAGCCAGGGCCGATCCCCACCTTCACACAGTCGGCGCCCGCGTCTGCCAGCGCCTCGGCGGCCGCGGCCGTGGCGATGTTGCCCCCGACGAGGGCGAGGTCGGGAAATCGGTCGCGCAGCCAGCGGACCGCATCGAGGACGCCTTGGGAATGGCCGTGGGCAGTGTCGACGACAAGTACGTCTGCGCCCGCCTCGACGAGGGCAAAGGCGCGCTCCTCGAGGTCCTTGCCAGGGCCCACCGCGGCAGCAGCGAGCAGCCGTCCATCGCTGTCCCGGGCCGCGAAGGGGTAGTCATCGACCTTTTGGAGGTCTTTGATGGTGATGAGACCGCGCAGGCGGCCCTCTTTGTCGACGAGCGGAAGTTTCTCGATACGATGTTCGTGGAGCAGTTTGAGGCTCTCATCCCGGTTCGCCGACTCGACGGCCGTCACGAGATCGCGCGACATCAACGTCGAGACAGGCGCTGAACGATCGGTGGCGAGGCGCAGGTCACGCTGCGTGACGATGCCCACGAGGCGCTCTTGGTCCACCACGGGAAACCCGCTGACCCCGTGTCGCTCCATGAGTTCGAAGGCCTCCGCCACCGGCGCGTCGGGCGGTAACGTGTACGGGTCGCGGACAATGCCCGCCTCGTACTTTTTCACCCGGCGCACGTGCTGGGCCTGCAAATGCGGCGGCAGATTCTTGTGGATGACGCCGAGCCCCCCCGACTGGGCCATCGCGATGGCCGTCTCGGCTTCTGTGACTGTGTCCATGGCGGCCGACAACAGCGGGATCTGGAGCTCAACTCCACGCCCCAGCGAGGTGCGCGTGCTCACGACGTGCGGCAACACCTCAGAGTGCTGAGGAACGAGAGAGACATCGTCGAAGGTCAGTGCCTCTGGGAACCGTTCGGCCAGGGAGTTCATCGCGTCATCCTGTGTTGTCATCGCGTCTTGGCGTCGAGAGGTGGCATCTTGGTCGCATCGTTGGCGGCTGGGGGCAGAGCGGCCAATGCGGCAGGCAAGCCTGCAGCAAAGAGTTCGCCCGCGTTCGCGGTCACCTTGCAGAGGCGCTTGCTGAGTTCAGGCCAGCGTCCGCGCAGGGCAGCGCTGTCGTCGAGCGGCGAGCCAGCGCATTCGCCGGGAGACAACGAGCGGAGCAGCGCACAAGCGACGAGCTCGCGGGCAAAGGCAGCCTTAGACGCAAAGCGCGCACGGACAGCCTCCTCGAGTTCAGCGTAAAGTTGCCCCACCGCAGGTGCGTCGCCATGCCCATCGACGTCGCGGGCGACCAAGGTGATGCCATACGCGAGGCCCGCGGCGCGCACCACCGACGGGAGCAGCATCTCGTCGACGAGAGGACCTGTGACGATGTACGTCATCTCGCCCACGATGTGGCGCGACAGTGCACCGTGGGCATCGAGCGGGTTCAACAGCACGGCGACCCGTCCGGTGGGCCCACTGTCGTCCTCGAGCAGTGCGTCTTCTTCAGAGCCGAGCTTTACGGCTGCGGTGGCCGCCTGCGTAAGACTATCGAGCGAAGCCAAGACCTTCCGCTGCTCCTCGGCGAGGTCGGTAGCTCCCTGGCGGTAGATGACCGCACCACCATCTTCGTTGAACCAGCTCTGCAGCACGGGCGAGAGTTCCTTCGCCAGCGTCGATGCCTTGGGCTCGGCCTCGAAGCGGGGGGCGGGCCCAAGCTCGAGCGCCGCAGCAATGTAGGCTTGTGGCTCGACGGAGTGCCTCGCGACGACTTCGGAAAAGGCACGCGTGGATGCCCCGGGGCGCCCCATCCGTTCCCGTGTCGCGGTGCGTACCGCAGTGAATTGTGGCATGCGCAGGGGCGGCGGGCCAAACCGGGTCTCCGCTTGATAGCCGACGCCGTTCAGCAGCGCGAAAGTGGAGAAGACGCGAGCGTCAACTGCGATCTCGACACCATCTTGGGTGTACAGGCTCGAGCCTTTCGTCCATTGCGCGCGGGCCTCCATCGAGGACGTGAGCAAGCACATGAAGGCGATAAGGAATGGGCGACGCAGCAGAACAGAAGATGCCATTGCCAGGGGCTAGCAGACGCCAAGGCGGGATTCAACGAACGACAACGCAAGGATTTGCCACCCGCGACAACTTCACCAGGTACCCTTGGCACGCGTCGGCCACGTACACCACCCCATCGTCATCGAGCGTGAGGGCGCTCAAGCAGAACGCATCACTCTTGGGAAAGCGAAGTCGGTCGCCTCCGCCGAACACCGTCGTGACCGGGTCGTCCCCGTCAGCATCGGCATCCCCGTCGACGTTCGCCGCCAAACGAACGCTGGTCGTCGAGGTGATGTAGAGGTTCCCGTACGCATCAAGAGCCAGCTGCTTCGGGGCTTGCACCGGAAAAAGTCGGGCCGGAGACCCCTCTCCTGCCGACGATACCGAGCCATCACCCACCACCAAGGTCCCATGGCCATCGGAACCTACCCGCAGCACACGGTGGTTGTCCGTATCGCTCATGTAGACGGCGCCGCTCACGGGTGACACGGCGACGTGGCTCGGCTCGTTCAGATACCCAGGGAAGCCCGACTACCGCAGATGCCGTACACCGTCTCGAGCACATCGCCACCTCGTGTCACCCGCACCACACCATGGTTACCCTCCTCCATGACGACAAACGTATCGCTGCCCGCATCTTGGGCAACACCGGCGGACCCGTCAGCAGAGTTGGTACGCTCGCATGGGTCCCGCTACTGGGCCCCAGACGCCCCCGCGGGCGTCTTGCAGAAGCGGGGTGTAGCGAGAAGCCGCAGCGGGTGCTGGTGCTGGTTCTGGCTCTGGTGCTGCCGCCGTACCAAAAGCGACCGCGGCGAAGGTGCTGGGGTGTCGGTCGATGACGTGCAGATGGATGTTTGTCGCGCCAGCCTATGCGCTCGTCGACGGGCGGGGATTCGAAATGACAGACGTCAGCTCTGGTGGGAGATACAGTTCACCTCTCTCGAGGTGTCCGAAGTCGCTGGGTTCCCCGGTTCCGGCCACCGTCGCGACGACATCGCCCTGCCCTGACTGGCAGGTGCGTTCGTGCTGATC
>JBMTAX010000322.1:0-4412 GCA_049429145.1 Myxococcota bacterium | reverse complement strand
TCCGCCGTGGCGGCAAGCCCACCTGACGGGGACGTCGGCTTGAAGGCGAAGCTCGTCGAGCGAGGCCTGCTGCTCGCCGATCTGCCGCTGCCCGAAGAGGCGGGGGTATTGTTACCGTCCCTCGTCGAACAGGGCTTCGTGAGCGCCAGGGTCATCGATGATTTTCAGCGTGACCTGGTGCGCGACGCAAGCCTCGCCCTCATCGCCCAGACCACGGGCACCTATCGTTTCGTCGAGGAGCGGTCCTTCGTCGACTTCTCATTGCTGCACAAGGTGAACCCCTTCGGCATGATCTTCGAAGCACGACGGCGCGCTACACCGCCACAGGTACTGCTCTCACGTGCGGGAGAGCTCTCGTCGAAAGTGCTGGTACCACAGCCGCTGTTGCCCGCCGCCGCGCGCAAGCTGCGCCCCTTTGTGCGCGACCACGACTTGGCCACGGTGCTCGACCGACCGCGCACCGTGCTCGACCTCCGGGAGGCCACAGGGCTCGATGACCTGATGGGCACCCTCGTTGCATTGACCCTCATCGACGCTCAGCTCGTACAAGCCGTCGACGCAGTTCCGGCGCTCACCCTAGACCTCCCCGCACGACAAAGGGGAAACCCCTCAAATCATTCGGACACCGCAGACAGCGGGGGCACAACCGACACAGACGCGCTCGCAGACGAGCTGCTCGACCTATATGTCAGACTCAAGCCGCAGACTGCGCCACGTTCGATCCTTGGCGTGGGTGACCACATCGACCAAGACACTCTCCGAAGGGCATATCTCGATCTGATGGCGACCCTCGACCCCGCACGTCTCTCCGAGGGCCCAGAGCACCGCATCTTGCGGGCACGCGTCCTCGAAATGCGAGACAAGGTCGCGAACGCCTTCCGCGAGCTCGGAGGCTAAACGTCGTCACCGCGCTGGGAGAGTTCGCTGTGCAGGGGCCGCCCCCCGGAAGACTGACCGCAGGAAGAACGAGGCTCGCTGCCTCTCCGACGAAGCGAGGGCAGGGTCATGATCGTTCGAGAACACACCACCACGTGGCTTGGCTACCTCCTCAAGATGCGACGCGGGTCGGTCTCGAGCCAGATCAAGTGGCGCCTTCTCTTCTTTTTCCTCGTCGCCATGGGCGTCACGGTTTCTGCTGACGCCATCCGGGAAGCGCGACTCTTGCTGAGTCCACTGCCTCTCTCGGTCGTCGGTGTCGCACTCTCCATCTTCCTCGGCTTCCGCAACAGCGCTGCCTATGACCGCTTTTGGGAAGGGCGGAAGCTATGGGGGGCGCTCGTCAATACAAGCCGCACCTTTGCGCGAGAGGTGATCAGCTTCCCCGACGTCGCTTCGTGGCCCGAGGCCCAGCGAGCCGACGTCGTCGCTCTGCAACACCGACTTGTGCGCACGTGCATCGCATTTGTGCGCGGGCTGAAATTGCACCTGCGGGATGATCCGAGCTGGCAGCAACTGGGGCTCGATGACGAGCGCAGTGAGCAGCTGCAGCGAGAGCACAATCGACCCACCGCTGTCGTCGCCATGATGGCTGACGACCTGGCAGCACTCCGGCGATCTGGCGCCGTAGACAGCTTTCATCACGCCATGCTCGCCCGTCGACTCGGTGAGTTCACTGACATTCAAGGTGGCTGCGAGCGCATTAAATCCACCCCGATCCCGCTGAGCCATACAGCTCTGACCCATCGTATTTGCGCTCTGTATCTGCTGGCCCTTCCCCTCGCCTTGTTGGAAGGAGCGGGCGTGTTGACCCCCTTCGTGACGCTCTTTGTCGCCTTCGCTTTCCTGGGTCTCGATGCCATCGGCGATGAGATGGAGGATCCGTTCGGAATTGATTTGAATGACCTGCCCCTCGACACCATCGCGACGAACATCGAGATCAATCTTCGTCAGCGCCTCGGGGACCCCCGCGATGTGATCCCAACGCCCCCCACGCCCGACCGCGACGGCGTACTGCTCTGAAGAAGATGTACCGCCTTGGACAGCAGGGGCGCCTGCCGTCGATCGTGCAGATACGCTCCCGAGGGAACCCGTTCCTGGGGAGTGCGGCTGGACAAGCGCCGCGCCAAGATCTGCACAAAGGCAGTACCGAACCCGTTGACAGATACGCATCGCATTGGATAGAGGTGGGGTCGTCGGGCTCGTAGCTCAATTGGTAGAGCAGTGGACTCTTAATCCGACGGTTCGGGGTTCGATCCCCTGCGGGCCCACCAGACCTCGTCTCCGCGACGAGGTCTTTTCTTTTGGGCCTCTTGGACACCCACCCCCGTCACACCGCACTTTGTCCAAGTTGTACGGAAGGGTGGGTACGGGGCCCGGGGAGGGTTTTCCTTCGGGGGATTTTCGTTTTCGCAGCGCGTGATGCAAGCGAACGCCAACCGACCCCTCTCCGCCCGAATCCAATCCGAAGCCGCTGTGCGGCTCCCCCTCCCACAGAAGCTGGAGGGCCTGCGACGACTGGCCTACAACCTCTACTGGGCGTGGCATCCCCGCGCGCAGGAGCTGTTCAAGCGCATCGACCGGGTGGTTTGGGGAGAGACCAGCAATCCCATCGAAGTGCTCAAGGCCAGGCTCGACTACAGCGAGCTCCTCGACACCCCAGAGTTCATGGCCGAGTACCACACGGTGCTTGATGAGTTTGACGCGTACATGGCGAGCACCGACCACACCTGGTGGGGACGGCGCTATCGGACCGAAGAGCGCAAACCGACCATCGCCTATTTTTGCGCCGAGTTCGGGCTGCATGAGTCCGTGCGGCTTTATTCCGGTGGCCTCGGGGTGCTGGCCGGCGACCACCTGAAGAGCGCGTCCGACATGGGACTCCCGCTCGTCGGCGTGGGTCTCTTCTACCGGCAGGGCTACTTCCGCCAGAGCATCGACGCCGACGGGCACCAAGAGCACGCCTATCCGCACCTCGATCCGAAAGAGATGCCGCTGACTCGGGTCATCGACCCACGCTCCGGCAGGCCCCTGCTCGTGTCAGTGCCGTTTGGCGGGCGTGATGTGCACGCTGCGGTCTGGCAGGTCTGTGTGGGGCGCGTGCCCCTGCTCTTGCTCGACACGGACATCGCCGAGAACGAAGCTGCGGATCGACCGATCACGGCGCAGCTGTATGTACGCGGCCGTGAAATGCGCCTGTACCAAGAGATCGTGCTCGGCGTGGGCGGGGTGCGTGTCCTCGACGCCCTCGGCATCAAGCCCGAAGTCTTTCATCTCAACGAGGGCCACTCGGCCTTCTTGCTCGTCGAGCGCATGCAGCAGCTCACGCGCGCGGGTGCGAGCTTCGAGGAGGCGCGCGATCGCATCAAGAGCGAGAGCGTGTTTACCATCCACACACCGGTACCCGCGGGTAACGAGCGCTATGACTCGTCCCTGACGCGGCGACTCATCAGCCCGGTGCTCGCGGGAGCGAACCTCGACGTGGAGCGGGTGCTTCAGCTCGGCCTTGGCGTGGACGACGACCCCGGTACGTTCGACATGACCGCCTTCGGCCTTCGCCTCTCCCGCCACGCCAATGCGGTGAGCCAACTGCACGCCGAGACGGCGAACGAGACGTGGAAGAAGGGTATCGGGTACGAGATTTACGGCATCACGAACGGCGTGCACATGCCCACCTGGCTCGGTGGTCCCTTGCGCGGCGTGTACGAGAGTCATGGTGCGAACCTCGACGACCTGGCAAGCGCCTCGCCCTCCGCCAAGGTGTGGGAGCACATGGAGGCGGTGAGCGACTCGACGCTGTGGCACAACCACCAGCGACAAAAGCTCGAGCTCGCCTTCTTCGTACAGACCCGCCTGCGCAGCCAACTCGCGCGGCACGGGGAATCCCCTGAAGCGCTTCGGGCTCTCGACGACGCGCTACGGCCTGATGTGCTCACAATCGGTTTTGCGCGGCGGTTTGCGACCTACAAGCGCGCGGCGCTGCTCTTCTCCGACGAGCAGCGACTCGCTCGGCTCGTCTCCGACGCCAAGCGCCCCGTGCAATTCCTTTTCGCCGGGAAAGCGCACCCTGCGGATCGCCCTGGGCAGAAGGTGATCCAGGAGATCTTTCAGCGGTCGCGCAGCGAGGCGTTCCGCGGCAAGGTCTTCATCCTCGAGGACTACGACATGCGCGTCGGTCGCACCATGGTGCAAGGCGTCGACGTGTGGCTCAACAACCCGAAGCGCCCCCTCGAGGCGTCGGGCACGAGTGGCATGAAGGCTGCGGCCAACGGTGTGCCTAACGCCTCCATCCTCGACGGGTGGTGGGACGAGGGATTCGACGCCGACAACGGCTGGGCCATCGGTACCCGGGAACAGCTCGCCGACGCCGACGCGCAGGACCGTGCTGACGCAGAATCGCTCTATCGCATCCTCGAGCAGGAGATCGTTCCGCTCTACTATGATCGGGCGGAAGATGGTCTGCCCCGGTCCTGGAT
>JBMTAX010000321.1:0-4413 GCA_049429145.1 Myxococcota bacterium | reverse complement strand
GGTCGTAGGGGCGCCAGGCGTGCTCCTGCTGTCACTTTGGTGGGGCCAGCGAGGGGCAGCGGCCGAACTCGGCCCGGCACTCCAGTTCTCGTCGACGGCCCCCCCAGAGGTCATCCGCCAAGTGGCCCCCCGTGGGGAGGCGGCGACAGCAACCATCAAGGGCATGCGTGCCACATTTCTCGTACACGCGACGAAAGAGCGCGTGCTCGCTACCCTGTGGGACGTTGAGCGATTTCAAGAGATCTTCCCCGACTTTCGTCGTGTCGAGGTCATCGAGCGCGGGAACAACCGCGTCGACGCGCGCTTCTTCGTCGACGTCCCCCTTGCTACCGTCACCTACGATCTGCGACGAGAGCTGGACCTCGCCGAGGGCCAGATCAGCTGGAGGGAGATCGGGGGGGATCTGCGCGCGGTGCGAGGAGGGTGGCGTGTAGAACCTACCGACCACCCCGACCTTGTCCGGGTCACCTACGAGAGTTTCGTCGACGTGGGGCGCTTTGTGCCAGAGGCTCTGGTACGCGACCTCGCCATCGCCAAGCTGGAGGAGGTGGCCACGCGGGTCCGCCTCGCCGCTGCTGCTTCAGCTCCCCCGTCGGATCCTCGGTGACGAGTTACACCGGAGGGAGCGTGGGGGTATCAAAACGGCCGGTTACGGCCGAGAACGCCTTGCTCTTCGAGCCGCAGCACATCGTCACAGGTCGTAGCCTCACTGACCCGCACCTCTTCGAACCAGCTCTCCTTGGGGTCTGGGTGCGGTTCGGCACTGCCCTGATCAGCTGCGTCGAGGACGCTGTTGTTATTGCCAAGGGTCACCGACTCGAAACGGTTTTGGGCGAGGCCAACGGCGTGATCAGCGCCGAGGAGTACACCCCTGAGGTCGACCCGTTTCCGTTGTACCGCATATACCTCGCCCTCGACGAGGCCACTCACGTAGAGAGTGAGTCCAGGGTTTCCGTCGTCTTCCATGTCGAAGATGCGTTCCGCAAAGGGGGCCGCGCTCGCCTCCTCGCGGTCGCTGGGGAAGGCGGCTGTGAGCGGGTCATCGAGGTCGATGGCCCACAGCTGCACATGTCCCCCTGCCTCATAGGTGCCTCGTTCATGGTCGACCCGTAGCCCGTCGTCGCTGGGGGCTACGAGTTGGTAGGTGCTCGTGGGTACCGTGGTGACCACGCCGAGGACCTCGAAGTTGTATCCGCCGCATAGCACGCTGCGTTGCAGGTAGCGGGCGGTCTCCACATCCCAGGCGCGCGTCACCAGGCGGAAATTGACGCCGCCACCCAGCGGTTCTTCGTCGAGAGCGAGGGGGACGTTCACCTGGGTGGCGTTGATGGTCTTGAGAGCGAAGGTCCCCGCGAGGCTGCCCTCTGCGGCCGGGATGGCCTGCACCCCCAGCTCATCGTCGTAGACGGGCGTCGACACTGCACATCCTACGACCAACGACAGCGTAGGAACCAGGTGTTGCGCCCTCACGTCAGTTGCCGCTCGTTTGAGGGAGACTTACCGAGGTGACTTTCAGTTCGTAGGGTTCGCACGAAAAGTTCGGGGTGCTGCCGCTCGCGGCCTTCACGCGCACAAAGAACACCTGGCTGTCGTCGAAGAGGCACCCATAGCCACCCTTAAAGCAGGCCTCGGTCGTGAAGAGCTTGCAGGCGACACAGACAACGAAATCGCTCGAGCGCGACCACTCTAACGCGATAACCCCGTCACCATTGTCGTCCGTAAAGGTGGTCCCCGGTCCATTCGGCTCCTCATAGTTCGGGTAGGTAGGGGCAAACACCTCCACGTCGTAGTCGAGCCCGCTGGGCGAGACGACTTCGAAGAGGGTCTGGTATCGCTCCGTGCCGCCCTCCAAACAGGCGAGTTCTTCCACGCAATCCGTTGCGTTTCCGTCGGCTTCCTTGGCTACGACCTTGAACCAATCCTCGTCACCTGCCGGGTAGAGCGTGCGTTGGGAGAGGGTTTCCGTCGAGCCGGGGCTCGCGGTCGCGGGCACCTCGTCGACGGGCGAGACGGACTTTGCCGTGGCGCGGGTGTTATTGCCCCCGCCTCCCTCGCTGGGGTCTTGGTTCAGCCCTTCGTCGATGACGCCGTCGCAGTCGTCATCGACGCCGTTGCACAGCTCGTTGCCATAGGCCGGGTGACGAGGGCAGAGGTACTCACAACCATCCCAACTTGTGCCACCGGGGCTGCCATCGGTGACGTCGTTCAAGTCGTAGTACGCGGCATCACAGGTGTATGCACACTGCCCCGCGTCGGTGCACGTGGCGCTGGTGCCGTCTCCAAGCCCAGGCACGGCGGTGCAATCCACGCACGACGCTCCACACGTTGTGGGTCCTGGTAGGCGGCATTCCGCCCCGCAGGCGATGTAGCCCGCGTCGCAGGAACACTGCCCCACGTCGTCAACGTGGGCGTTCGCCTGACACACCACGCCTGCTCCCTGCAATGGGACGCTCACTTGAAGTCGGTCAGCGTCGTTGGTGAGCAGCGTCAACACGGCAGCGTAGCCCTCACTGGCCTCCGGCCGAAAGGTCACACTTACCTCGAGCGCAGGCCCTTGAGGGTCGATGCGCAAGGCGGGGTCACCAGGGAACCGTGGGACTGGGCGCGAGTAACTGAGCGAAAACACCGACGGGCTTGACGGCTCTTCGACCCCGGTGACAAGCAGCGGACCTGCGCCTGCATTGCTCACTGTGACGACGACCGTGGCAGGTTGTGGGGCTCCGACCAGACGAGATCCGAAGGACGCGTTTGGCGGCGTCACGACCACCTCGGGTTGGGTGGGCATCCCGCGCAAAACCACATCCACGGCCTCGGTGACACCACCGGACTCTACCTCGACGGTCAAGGTGGCCTCCTCGGGGAGGTCTCCTACGGCGTATGCCAGCTTCAGCGGAAGAGCGTTCACAGGAACGCCGTCATCGGCGACGCACAGGTTGGCAACGCAGGCATCGGCACCAGGCGGACACGAAGAAACGTCTCCCGCTGGGCAGAGGCCGGCACTGAACGCACCCAGCGCATAGGGGAGGGCAGGGGGGGCGACGAGGGCGAACCCACCGCTCGCCGGCGTGAGGGTCAGGTCCGTCAAGGTCAGAATCGAGTCGGGGCGTCCGGTGTTTCTCACCCACAGCGTCTTTTCCACCGTGGTGTTTGCAGGGACTTCACCGAACTCCATCCCCTCGAAGGTCGGGGGAATCTCGTCGAGGGACTCGCTCAGCGTCAGGGTCGCAGCGCCCTTGAACTCGGCGAAGAGGATGACATTGGTCAGGCTGCCCTCGCCATCATGGATGATCTTAAGCTCGGCCTCATCGGGTTGCCCATCGACGGGCAGGTGTGTGACCGCGACGACCATATTCTCGTCGGGCTCCAACGTGACGCTCATCGTACCATCGGGGATCGACGTGAACTCGTCGCTCTCACTGTCGAGGAGAACGGCGAGGATGCTCAGGGGCCCAGTGCCTGTATTCACAAGGGTGACGTTTACGTGCACCGGGTACCCAAGCAGCTGGGCGCCGAAGGAGATGGGGCTCGCGGGTAGGACCGTGAGCACCCCACGAGGATCCGCGGTTTCTTCGCCTTCGATGTCTTCGCGCGGTCCGCTCTTGCAGGTCCCGGAGTCACAATGGCGCCCGTCACCGCAGTCGTCGTCGCCTTCGCAGGCGTCTGTCGTCGCGCGTGGCTCGCCGCTCGCTGCGGGTGCATCAGCGTCGCATGCACCGTGAATCAGAAGTGCCAGGAGCCACACAAGGTGACCAAGACCAACAGGAAAGGAGCGCTGCGAAGGCCGAGACATGGTGGGACCTCCCGTGTCAGGCCGCAGTCGTGTCAGCCTGCGCTTTCCCTGACCAGAGGGCATCTGGCAACATAATCACAACTATGTTGAACATACTCGCGGAGGTACCGTGCCCTCTGCGTAAGAAGGAGACATAGTCTGGATTATGTCTATTATGCGGCGAGTCCTGCGGACAGGTGCCATTTGACGCCGCGGCCTTCCTTTCTTAGGCCCACCCAGCTTCCGCATGTAGGTGAACCATGGAGCCCGACCAGCTGATCCTGCGCCTTACAGTGACCATCCTGCCGCTGATTCTCGCGATCACCGTGCACGAATGGGCGCACGTTGCCATGGCGCGTTTTCTTGGCGACGACACGGGCACGCGCCTCGGACGCTTCACCCTTAACCCCCTCGCACACATCGACCCGATTTGGACCGTCGCCCTGCCAGCCCTGTTGGTGGTCCTCGGCAGCGGCGGGAGTTTGCCCTTCTTCGCCGCTGGCAAGCCGGCCCCCTACAACCCCGGGCAGCTGACGAGGCGCTTGTGGGGGCAACGCGTGTCCCTTCGTAAGGGGGAGCTGCTCGTCGCTGCAGCCGGTCCGGTGTCGAACCTCGTGCTCGCGACTCTCTGCACGATGGGTCTC
>JBMTAX010000320.1:0-4418 GCA_049429145.1 Myxococcota bacterium | reverse complement strand
TGCCAGTGCAGGTCCCCTGTTTGTTAGAGGAGGACGGCCTCACGGTGCTGAATCCCGATGCGGATTACACGCTGCTCGAATGGAACTTCTCGCTCTTCTTTGGTCTTGCCGTACAGGCATATGAGGCCACGCTCGTCAGCGATCAGACCATCGTCGACCTCCTCGCAGGTGGCGTCGCCCGAGGCCTCGTCACCCTAGGCCAAGGCCCACGACGGCAAATCGTCGAGACCACGGGGCTCTCGCTCGATGCGTGTATTCGAGCACTGAGTGGGACGCAGGGCCAACGCGTCGTCGACCAAGCGACACAGCTATGCACCGACCATTACGCGCGGTTCATTCACCCTGGCGCGGTGACGGGGTCGCAATCCGGCATTGCACCGGAGCCCCTGCCTCCGGGCACTCCCATTGGTGGTTGCGTCGATCCTCTCAGCTGCGAGGGCTCGCCCCATGCGGACGCCGCTCGCTTGGCCCTCGTGAATATTGAGCGCGGACTCGATCGATTCTTCGCCGGTGCTACGGGCTGCGCCGAGTGCCATTTCAACCCGGAGTTCACCGGAGCCACCGTCGCTGCCCTCACGGGATTTGGGGCACTGGCCCCGGTCGACGCGCCACCTGGTCAGCTTCGCCGCGAAGCAGGCCCCGCGCTGCTCGAGCGAATGGACACCTTCCTCGGAGGAGCCGCCGTCTATGACTCCGGCTTTTACAATATTGGGATGCGGCCAACCTCTGACGACGTCGCCCTCGGCGCATCAGAGAATGGCGCCCCGCTGTCCTACGCAGCGCTCGTCGAAGCCATCACGCTCGCGAGCCAGGGAGACCCCATCGCCCCCGGACTCGACGCTGATGTGATTGCAGCGATCGCCGAGGAGCTCGCATCAGGAACGCTCCTGCTGCCCACGGCGCCCAACGACCTCACCCCGCGGCCCTTTCACATCGCGGTCGCTTGTGCGCCAGGTCTCGTCGGCAACGGCGCAGGTGATGCCCAGAACAACCCCGCACCCCAGTGTGTGCAGAGCGTCGTGCCCGGCGAACGGCTCTCGCGAAATGGCGCCTTCAAGACCCCGGGCCTTCGGAATCTCGCCTTCACGGGCCCATACTTCCACCACGGAGCGAAACGGGACCTGCGCCAGGTAATCGAGTCATATAAGACGGCAGGTCATTTCCCGTTGTTGAATGGACACAATCTCGACGCTGGGATGCGCGAGTTTCAACTCGGGGAAGCAGACGAGGCTGCGCTTGTAGAGCTGCTCGAGACGGGGCTCACCGATTGGCGCGTCGCCTTCGAGACCGACAAATTTGACCACCCAGAGCTCTGCTTACCTCATGGCCACGACGAGAACACCGGGGTGACTCGACTCGTCTCCGTTCCTGCCGTGGGTCGAGAGGGGGGGGCCGCCCCCCTGCAGACGTTCGCCGAGCAACTCGACGGCGTCACCGAGCGAGCCCACTCTCTCCTCGACCCGTGCACGATCCCGTCACTCAACCCTGATGGCCTCTAGCGAGCGAGTGAACACGCAGCTGCGGCGACAGACGCTGCAGCTGCGGCGCCCTACACGATGAGCAGACGCCTCTCTAGGGAGAGGGATGGATGGACGACGGCGCGGCGGTGAGGCTACGCCTCGAGGTACTTGCCGCGCTTCTTCTGGATGTTGCCGATGATCTTCGTCACCGTGACGATGTCACCAGAATAGACCCGGTCGACCAGCTTGGTGTCGGCGAGAAGATGCAAGGCCTCGTCGATGGCCTGCGCACTCATGGCGGAGAGACGGTTCGGGAAGAGTGCCTCCCAGACCCCGTAGCGCGCGAGGGGGCGCAGGTGGCTGTCGAGAAATCGCTGGAAGTCAGACCCGGGTCGGTGATCGATCCGGGCGCTGGTACCACCTCTGCGTTTCTGGGCGCGGTAGGTCTCGTAGTACAACTCGCAAAGGCTCTCTGCTGCCTCGTGGCGCCACGCCTCGTCACCTTCGCCGCTGGCCTTGCGACGGTCGTTCTCGTCATCGAGTAGGAGCTGTTTCCAATCCACCATGAATGCGCTCTCCGAAATTGCCTCGCGAGGGACCTCACCCCAGCCACAAGCTAGGAGCGGCACCATAGCGTCCCGTTTGGTTTTGCACAGGCATGAGGTGAGGGAACTCGGTCGCCTGGGCCCCGCGCGACCCGGGTCGGTCAGACCGGGCCAGCGTCGTCCTCCACGGGGTTCCGCAAGATCCCGAGCCCACTGATGGAGATCTCCACCAGATCGCCGGCCACCAACGGGCCGACCCCTTCTGGGGTACCCGTCAATACGACGTCGCCGGGCTCGAGGGTCATCACGCGCGAGATGTAGGCGAGCAAGGTTGGCACCGAAAAAACCATATCGGCCGTGCGCCCGTGTTGCCGGAGTTGCCCACAAACCCGGACCTCCAACTCGAGCTCGCCAGCGTCGGGAATCGCCGCGGCGCTCAAGAGAGCGGGCCCGAGGGGGCAGAACGTGTCGAAGCCCTTCGCCCGCGTGAACTTGTTCTCGGCGCGCTGGATGTCGCGGGCCGTCACGTCGTTGGCGATGGTGTAACCGAACACGGCGGCCCGGGCCTCGTCGACGTTGGCGTGCCTGAGACGCGCACCGAGAACCACCGCCAGCTCTCCCTCATGATGCACTTCACCACTCATGGATACGGGTCGCTTGATGGCCTGCCCGGGGCCGATGATCGACGACGGTGGTTTCAAGAAGAGGAGCGGTTCGGTGGGCAAAGGGTTGCCAAGCTCTCGCGCGTGCGCCGCGTAGTTCCTCCCGACGCAGACAACCTTGCTCGGCGTACACGGTGCGAGAAGCGTGGCACCCTCTTGCTCTCGCTCCGCGATCACGCGTTCCCCCTCTCGTTCCCAGGGCGCCGCGGCGAGCACTGCGTACTTCTCGTCGCTGACGCGGACCCACCTCGGCGTGTCATCGTCCTGGAAACAAACGCGGGCGTAACGCATGGAGTCCCTCTTCGTAGCCAGGTCTCGTCAACCAGGAAGGCCAAGTACGTCGGCCATGGAGTAGCGGCCGGGCGGACGACCGCCAAGCCAGCGCGCGGCACGCACGGCCCCCGAGGCGAAGATGCGTCGATCGGTAGCGCGATGCGTGAGCTCGATCCGCTCGCCGTCGAGGAAAAAATACACGGTGTGCTCCCCGGTGACGTCCCCACCGCGTACGCCGAAGATGCCCATCTCCTGCTGCCGTCGCACCCGATCCCCGCTGCGGCAGGTGGTGAGCACGTCCTCTAAAGCAGTCTCGCGTGCCGATGCGGCGGCTTGCCCAAGGGAGAGCGCCGTACCGCTTGGGGAGTCGCGCTTATGACGATGATGGAGCTCGACGATTTCCACGTCGGCCGCGGGCCGGGCTGCCGCCGTGAGTCGAGTAAGCGAGAGGAGGAGGTTCGGCCCGACCGCGCAATTCGAGGCAACCAGCACGGGGATCTCGTTGCTGGCGTCGTCGAGGGCCGCGGCGACCGCAGCGTCATAGCCTGTGGTGCCGACGAGGAGACCCATGCCTTTGCGCACAGCGACCCGCACATGGGTTTCGAGCGCCGCCGGCGAGGTAAAGTCGATGAGAACGGCACCCTGAAGCTGCGCCGCAGAGACGGCGGCGAGGCCTCTCTCGAGGTCGTCTTCCACGACCTGGCCGCAGGGGTCAACGCCACAGACGAGACCGACGTCATTTCCCACGGCGTCGCTACCTGGTCGAGCGCTCGCGACAAGCAGTGCGGTCTCATCGGTGGACAAGACCTGCTGGGCGATGAGCTTTCCCATACGGCCGGTGACGCCAGGCAAGACGATGCCTGTCGTCATGAGGCGAACCCAGCCGCCACGAGCCTGCTCTGAAGCTCCGCGCGCTCCCCCTCCGCCAGCGGGCATAGCGGCAAGCGGAAGACTTCTCGGAGGCGGCCGCGCATTGCGAGTGCGGTCTTCACGGGCAGCGGGTTCGATCGAAAGAACAGCGTCGACGCCAGGGGGCGAATACGACGAGAGATCTGCTGGGCCGTCTCATGGTCACCGGCGTTCCAGGCATCGAACATGGCGCATAGTTCCTCGGCGCACAGGTGGGAGATGACACTGATGACCCCGTGCCCCCCTTGGGCGAGGAGGGTGAGTATGTGCCCGTCGTCCCCAGAGAGGACGGAGAAGTCGTCACGGACTCCTGACAATGCGGCGAGAAGTTCCTCGCTGCGTTGTAGCGAGCCCGTGGCGTCCTTGAGCCCCACGACGAGCTGACACTCTTTCGCGATGCGCACGACCGTCTGGTTGTCGAGATCGACACCGGTGCGCCCAGGCACGTTGTAGAGCACGACGGGCAGCGATGCGCTGTCGACGACGGCGCGAAAGTGCCGATAGAGGCCCTCTTGGCTCGGCTTGTTGTACCAAGGGGTGACGTGGAGAGCGGCGTCTACGCCAAGCTC
>JBMTAX010000319.1:0-4434 GCA_049429145.1 Myxococcota bacterium | reverse complement strand
GAGAACATACGCTCGAGGTCAGTGCCCGTTTGCAGCTGCGGCAAGTGCGTGTCGAAGAGCAGACCATGGAGGTCACCCGCTCGGCCCCATCCGTGAACCCGACGCTCACGCACACCCACCACCGCCCTGCAAGCAGGGCGAGAGCCCACCGCACGCAGCACGGTGTCGCACACGGCGGTCCGGGAGGTCGCTGCCTCAAGCTGACGGGTCACTTCCGCGCGTGAGAGGCTCCAGGCATTGCTTCTCTCGGCGCCATGCCCTCCCGAAGGCCTCTCGACCCAGCTCGCAGCTACCGTGCCTTGCAGTGCGCTGAGAAGGGCACGCCATCTCGGTTCGAGAGGCCACCCGTACGCTAGGTGAAGTGCCTGATGCAGACGTACCTCGGGGGCGATGACGAGGTAGAGAGCGCCACCGAGGAGGCTTGTGAGCTCATCGACATCCTGACGGGACGGTGGATGCCGTACGACGACGACGAGACCATCTGCCCGATGGCGTATCGGGCAAGCCAGAAGCCTACGAGCAACTTCGCCAGGAAGCCGCCCGGCAGCGCCTGGCTCAGGGGGTAAATCGGTCTGAGGCGAAAGCGGCGGCATACCGAACACCTGTGCGAGAGCATCGCTCAGGGTCGCTTCGGACACCCGGCCCGTCTCGAGGAGGACCGAGTCCATTCCGCCCCCGGCCCTCGCCTCCAGGGCCGCCATCACGCTGCGATCGGCCTCCGAGAGGGCGCCTGCCTTCACAAGCCACGTCGTCAGTTCGTCATCTTGGCGGGAATTCATCTCGAGTACTGTACCTCTCGCCCCGCGAGCCACGGGTTTCAGCATAGATCGAAGCTCGGAGGTAGCGCAGCTCAGCCCCCTGTGTTCTGTGAAACACTCGCCCTCGACAGAGGCTGGGGTGCTATGCACCTCCTGTTGCCCCGGACTTCGCATTCCCTGGGAGACCCATGCACCACCGAGCGCTGATCGCGGAGCCAGACCTCGACGAAGCAAGAAAGCTCAGCGATGTGCTGCAGGCTGCGGGCCTCGCGACTGAACATTTTGGCGGGGTCGACTTGCTCGCAGAGTTGTTGCGTGCGCCTCCTCGGCTCGTGGTGCTCCGCCACGAGCGTCCCGGGCAGAACGGTTTGGCTCTGCTGCAGCGGATCCGTCGGCAACCAGGACTCGCGGCGACCGCCATATTCCTCACGACGAGCGAGCTCAGTGATGAGTCCCTCGCCCACCACCGCACCCAGGCGATGCGTGCTGACGCGTATTTGCGGCTCCCCCTGGTCCCTGAGGAGCTTCACGCTGCATTGCAGACGCTGCCAACCCCACCGCCGGAGGATGAAACCGGCGTGCTGAACAAAGCCGCGGTGACTCCTGCTTCTGTGCCCATACCTGGGTCAAAGCCGACGTCGATGCCTCCTCCATTGATGACCACCGGGTCCTCCTTCTTTGAAGAGGTCTTTGCTTCGGTGCCAGAGATCGCGGTGGACGCCCCCCTCGTGCAGGACATCCCCATTCCGCTCTCGGGCCCAGATAGGAAGCTCGCCCTGCTGCGCGCGAAGCTGCGTGAGTACGAACACAAGCTGGGTCGCCTCAAGGTTGCGTGGCGCGCGCAAGAGTCATCGACGAGGGATGCCGCGGTGGCCCTCGACCACCATCGTGCAGAGTCGGCGCGACTCACCGAGCAGGTGACTGCCTTGGAGTCGGAGCTCGGCACGGCACGGGCGACCCTGCAAGAGCGTGAGGCTGCTTGGGGGCGACAGCTTGGCGAGCAATGGGACGAGCGCAGCCTACAAGAAGCCCAGCTCATTCAAGAGGTCGCGCGCAAGGAACACGAACTCAACCGACTCAAGACCCAAGCGGTGCGCGAGGCGGAGGAGCGTGCTCAACTTCATCGGGTACTTACAGAGCGGGTCTTCGAGTGGGAGCGTGCCTACAAGCAGTTCGAAGAGCACCACTGGACGGTCGTCGGTGCAGGGGCTCGGGAACTCTCGAGCCTCGAGGAGATGCTCGAGGCTCGAGCGCAACGCGCCTCAGCTCAGCGTCGTGAAGTTACCTACGCGCGAAGCAGTGTTCTTCTGCAAAAGCAAGACCAGACGACGCTGCGCCAACAGCTCTGGGCTGCCGAACATGCGCAGCGCCGGGCACTGCGTGGGACGGAGCGAGACTGGCAGACACGTCACCTCTTTGAGGTGACGAAGCGGCAGGAGGCGGAGGCTTCACTGCGCGACGTCGAACAGGAACTCGTGCACGTCGAGGAGCAGGCTGCTCGCCTGGAGCGACTGCTGCTTCGTCATGAGCAAGAGCGCCGCCGCCAGATCGCCGAGCTCGCGGCCGCAGAACGCCGATCCGCTGCGCAACTCACGGCGGCCACCGATGAGCTTCGCGATGCGGTCAGGGTCAAGAGAACTCTCGAAGCTACGCTCAGTGAGGAGAGGGCACTCGGTGAGGCGGCGATCGCGAAGCTTTTCGCAGACCTCCAACGTGAGCAAACCATTGCCCGGGCCCAGATCGCTCGCCGCGATGGGCGCCTTCGGGAGCTTACCGATGACGTCGAGAGACTGAACTCGATACTGGCGGAGGTCAGTGGGAGACTTGGCCAAGAGGAGGCCCAGCATGCTGCCGCGAAAGGGCGTCTCAACGATCTCCTGCGGAGCTTGAGCGATGAACGGGAGCGTCACGCGACGGAGAAGCAGCGCACCCTCGATGATCTGCAGACGACTATCGCCGAGCGTAATCGCCTCGCCCGTGGCCTTGAGGAGCGAGGCACGGAGCTCGAGGCCACGCGCCGAGAACTCGCAGACGAACGCCGGCTGCGGCAGCAAGAGAGGCAGGACAACGCGCTCGCGAGTGAGCGACGAGAGGCGGAGCTTCGGCTCCGCAACGAACGCCTCGGGGAACTTGACCGCGACTTCGAGAACGCACGCGATGAGCTCGTGCAGCTCCGGGGCACGTTGACCTCTCGCGACGACCGGATCACCGACCTCCTCGCGCGGGCGCGCGCTGGTGACGAGGAGAATGTCCGCCTTCAGGCGCAGGCAGACCGTCTATCGACGACGGTGGCGGAGCAGAAGGCTGCACTGGAAGCGCACAGCGAACTGCAACGTGCCCTCGAACAGAAACTGGAGGAGCGAGACCAGCAACTAGGTCGACTTTCCAGTGAGGTCACACACCTTGAGTCTGCGCTTCGTGAACATGCGAGTGCGACGGCCCGTCATGAGAACGAGCTGTCGTCGGCAAGGACGCAGCTGCACGAGGGGCGTGAGGAACTCGCAGCCTTGCAGCGCGCCATGGCAGAGCAACAGGTCGCCCTTGGTGCGGAGCAGGGGCAAGTGAAGCGCCTCAAAGAGGACCTCGCCACGGCGAGGGCCGAGATCGCTGCCGGGGTCACCCTGGTAGAAGACCTTCAAGCCGAGAATGCGTCGCTTTCCGCGACCATGCAGGAGATGAGGGCTTCGGCCCAGCAACGTGACCAATGGCTGGCGGCGCAGCGCGAAGCCAGCGGTGAGCTTGGCCAGCGCAATCTTCAGTTGCAGGGAGAACTCGACACGGTGCGGGGCACGCTCGGTGAGTTGCAGACGCGCCTTGCGCGTGCCGAGGACGCACAGCTCGCAGTGCACCAGCAGTATGACACGCTCCTCGCTGCACATGAGAAGCTGCTGCGCACACATGCAGAGCTCGAGCAAAGCCGCGTCAGCATGGAGCGAAACCTGTCTGAACTTGGGGCCCGCAGCAAAGGTCAAGAGGACTTGCTGGGCGCCAAGGACCGCGAACTCAGCGAGGTGAGGGAGGCAAGGGACCAACTGCAGAGTCTGCGTGAACGTCTGCAAATCAAGCTCGATGCCGCCGACCGCCAGAACGTCCAGCTCGAGGAGCAGCTACTCGAGGCGTCTGCGAGGAACGGTTCTCTCACCGAGGAACTCGCGACGCTGAGCCGTGAGCTCGAGCAGAAGCATCGGGCGGTCGAGGAGGCATACGCTCACCGTGCCCAGCAAGAAGACTCCCTGCGGACGGCCGCGGAGATCAGGCAGCACCATGCCGCCGAGTTCGCTTCGCTGCAGCGCACATTGCAGGAGCAGACGCAGGAACTCACTGAATTGCGATCTACCGCCGAGGAGGCGCGCCTCGCCGTCGAGGAACGTGCACGGTGGGTCGAGGCACGCGAAACACGCATCAAGGAACTGTCCTCGGCGCTCGAAGGGACAAAGTCGACGCTCTCGCAGCACGAGCGCGAGTCCCAAGAGATGCGGGACAGGGCGAGCGAGGCACACGCACAGCTCGACTCACTGCGTGTGGAGGCGGACGAACTCCGAGCGCAGCTCGAGGTCGCGCATAAGGCGGTCGCTGCTGCATCGCAGGCAGCGGAGACAGAGCGTGCCCATCTCGAGGCTCGCATGGCTGCAGCAGCGGAGGAGACTGCGGAGGTGACTCGCCTCGCGGCACGGCT
>JBMTAX010000318.1:0-4437 GCA_049429145.1 Myxococcota bacterium | reverse complement strand
CGTCGCGGCGTCACCCGCCGCGACGCCCGATTTCTTGCTTTAGTCGCAGGTGCAATGTGCTTTAGGCTCCGCTCGACGGAGGAATCATGCGACTAGGCATTGATCTTGGGACGACGCGTACTGTCGTCGCGGCGGCAGACCGGGGCAATTATCCCATCGCTACATTCGAAGACGCGCAGGGTGATTCCTTTGAACACTTCCCTTCCGTCATCGCCGACAGTGGGGCCGGACTCTGTTTCGGCTTCGAGGCCCTCGCCGTTGCACGTGCCGGTGGAGCGTCCATGCGCTCCTTCAAACGGCTGTTGGCGTCACCAGGGGTGAATGCGAACCAGTCTGTTCGCGTGGGCAGCGTCGAGACCTCTTTGCTGGAGCTGATGACCGGCTTCGCGTCTGCGCTGCAGACAGAGCTACGCGCGCGCTCCAACCTTGCCGTGTCCTTGGGGGAACGCCCCCTGCAGGCGGTGGTGGCCGTCCCGGCGCACGCCCATGCTGCGCAGCGGTTCCTGACCATGGAGGCATTCCGGCGTGCGGGTATCGACGTCATCGCGTTGCTCAATGAACCGTCAGCAGCTGGCTTCGAATTTACCCACCGTCTTGCGCGCACCATCAGCACGCGACGCTCTCGCGTGGTGGTGTACGACCTCGGTGGTGGAACTTTCGATGCATCTCTCGTCAGCGTTGACGGGGACCATCATGACGTCTTGGGGACCGCTGGGCACCCCTTGCTTGGCGGGGATGATTTTGATGAGGTGCTCGCGACCTGCGTCCTCCGTGCTGCGGGGAAACGGTGGGGCGACCTCGACGAAAAAGAGCGCGAGGAGCTCCTCAGCGTGTGCCGCGAGACCAAGGAGGGTATAGGTCCGAACACGAGGCGCATCACCCTCGACCGTCCCTTCGTCGCCGCTGTCACCGTCGAAGAGTACTTCGAAGCGGCACAGCCATTGGTAGACAAGACGGTGGCCGTGATGTCACCCCTCCTCGGTCGCCTCTCCGAGGGTGACGAGAACGCTGCACTGGTAGACATCGCCGGAATCTATCTCGTGGGCGGGGGCAGCGGGTTGCCCCTCGTTTCGCGTGCGCTGAAGGCCCGCTTCGGTCGACGGGTACATCGGTCACCGTATCCAGGCGCCTCGACGGCGATCGGGCTCGCCATCGCGGCCGACGAGCAGGGGGCGTTCACGCTCACCGATCGCTACTCTCGTGCTTTCGGCGTGTTCCGCGAGCAGGAGGAGGGGAAGCGGCTGAGTTTTGACGCCCTCGTCACCGCCGATGCCGTCTTGCCCACCACGAGCAGTGATGCACAACTCGTGGTGGCCCGTCGTTATCGAGCCGCCCACAACATCGGGCATTTCAGGTTCGTCGAATGTCCGCGGCTCGACGAAGCAGGAGAGCCCATCGGTGCCCTCCTGCCCTTTGGGGATGTGCGCTTCCCCTTCGACCCAAAGCTCCGCACACAGGAAAGCCTAGTGGACGTTCCCGTGGAGCGCAGCTCTCAGGGGCCCATCGTAGAAGAGCGTTACCTCGTCGACGCGGCGGGTTTGGTACAGGTGGAGATCGCTGATCTCGACACGGGCTTTACCCGCCGCTATCCGCTCGGCGTCGGCTGACCTACCAGGGACACGACGTCTTGCGGCGCTGACGGGCGAGGCCCTGGGGGCTGGATCCGACGGGTTTGCACGCTCGCTCAGCAAGACCTAGCTTACCCTCCGGGGGCATTCCTCCGAGGAGAAGGCACGATGACGAAGGTCGAGGCCGTGGAGTTTGTGTGTGGCGGATGTGCCGCGGTGAATCGCTTGCCGCGGGAGAAGGTCCTCCACCTCAAGAGTTCACCCCTATGCGGGCGCTGTGACACACCTCTGTTTCGGGCCTTTGATCGCTATTTCGACGACCTCGACCCCTCGTCCTATATTCACCCGCTCGACCATGAGACACTTGAGGCCTTGAAGCGCATTCCCGGCATTTCCACGATGCTGCGGAGCCTCATCCGCCACAGCTTTGAGCTCGCGACCCGCATTCACCACCACGCCAATTTCGTACGCGTGGGACCGACGCAGCTGCCTTCGTTGTATGCGCAATTCGAGCACGCCGGCCGCAGTCTCGGCATCAAGCAGCTCCCTGAACTCTACGTCTACCAAGACCCCGTACCGAACGCATACACCTTCGGAGTCGACCGCTACTTCGTCGCTATCAGCACGGGTTGCCTCGAGCTGCTCGAAGAGGATGAGCTGCTGTGCATTTTGGCCCACGAACTCGGGCATGTGCACGCAGATCACGTGCTCTACAAGAGCGCCGCGCGGGTCTTCGGTTCTGTGGCCAGCACCATCGTACAGGCGACGTTCGGGGTCGGCTCACTCGTCGTGTATCCCATTCAGCTCGCCCTGCTACGATGGGACCGGGCGAGCGAACTCAGTAGCGACCGGGCTGCGCTGCTCGTCGTGAAGAACCCACACACCGTGATGCGGGCGCTCATGAAAGTCGCGGGGGGGTCGCGCCGTATGGCGGGGGAACTCTCCATCGATGCTTTCATCGACCAAGCCGACAACTTTGGGAAGCTTCAAGACGAGGGCCCGCTCGGTCGCTACATTGCCATCTTCCAAACGCTCTTCCGCAGCCACCCCTACCCGATTTGGCGCACCAAAGAGATCTTGGATTGGGTAACGACAGGCAACTTTCTCGAAATTCTCGACGGCGATTACAAGACGCGAGGGTTGATCGTGACCAAGCCTTGTCCGTCGTGCAGTGCCGACGTCAAAATAGAGGCGCTGGTTTGTGGGAGCTGTGGCGCCGGTCTCCAGGGAGACCACTCAGAGGAGTCCCCTCGATTTCGCGATGGCGATGGACATGATGGCCACGGCGAGGGCGACGTCGACCCTGTCACTCGGACCTGGAGAGACATTCGACGCTGGTACAAAGATCATTTCACCATGGAGGAGTCCGCGGTGAGCCCCGCTAGGGGGCCAGAGGTCGTCGACGTCGAACCTCTGTCCGACGACGAACCAGGTCCCACTCCACCATCCGATGCTGAACGACCCCGCTGAACGCAGGCATCGCCCAATAAATTCCCGGCGTTTTCCCAGGAGCGGTTGCTGAGCGCGGCGTGTGATCTCCGCACCCGCCCCTCGTCACCAGGGAAACTGCGCGTCTTGGGTCAGACCAACCCGCATCCGCGCATTCCGTCGGATAGCCATATCGAACCTGTTGACTCTGCCACGACGAACTAACGCAGCTGTTGTACGGCCGCGGCATTTACAATGATTCGCTCGAACTGCCCTTGGCGAGGATTCGCAGGGGGAATGAGTGAGAACATGGCGAGGCCGGGCTGGTAGTCGTCGCTCGTCCCTTGAATGGAGCGACGGTCGGCGAAGGTCACCGTCAGGGGGCGACCCATCGCTTGCTTCGGCTGAGCATTGGGCGGCAAATGAACGAAGATCGCTTTGCATTGCTGAATGCTCACATCCTCGGCACGGCCAGTCCCTTGTGGTTCGAGGCGGAAACCAAGGTCATCCCGCGCGAGTTTACGAATGGCGCCTCGTTTCACTTGGCCATTCAGCAAATGAACCGTCACCTTTCGTTTGCCGGGAATGATCAGGTTCGGATCGTCGACGTCGAACTGCACCTCATGGTCGGCCGGCGGCAGAATGCCGAGCTGGTACAAGGCACCAAAGTCATCGAGGAATGCGAGCCCGGTCGGCACGGCCGCGGACTCATTGTCGCTGCCATCATTGAGCAGACCCGACCGATACAGGTCGACCTCACGGGGGTCGATGATCTGTAGCTTCACCCCCATCTGCCCACCATCGACGATGGAGAGGCCCTCCGTGTCCATGTACTCGCCGTAATATTGCTCGAGCGCGAGATGGGCCTCGGGGCGGGTATAGCCCGAGCCTCCGAGGATGTCCGACAGTTGCTGGGCGACCTCTTCAGGTTTGGTGACGCGGTCTCTCGTCTTTGTCTCTTGCAGCGCACGGTCGGCGCGGGCCGCAGCTTCGGCGATGGCCGCCGCCGAGTTGCGCATGCCCTTCGAGCCATCGCCCTCGACGAAACGCTGAAACTCACCGAGGTCGAGGGACCCCTGTGCACGGCGGACACCCGCGGCCGGAGCGGCGCCGGGGCCTGGCGTCGGTGCCGGCGCCGCTGCAGACACCGCTGCAGAACTTTCGGCCTGCTCGAACAGCGCCCCCGCATCCAGCATGAAGGCGTTTGCGTAGTGCTTCTTCGCCGGCGCCGGCGGAGAGGGCGCAGGATTGCTTGGAGGCGGCGGTGACGACGTCACGTTCTGCGCCACCGGCCTCGGGGGCTCAGGTTTTGGTGCCGGAGACCCTGTGACAAGCACCGCCGCGGCCGAACCGCCGGTGGGCGCTGGCATTGGCGCCGGCTCCTCGTCGAAATCCATGGTGAGGTCAGGGTCGTCGACGTCGCTGGTGGCAAAGGGTGCAT
>JBMTAX010000317.1:0-4438 GCA_049429145.1 Myxococcota bacterium | reverse complement strand
CACGTCGAAAGGATTGCTACCTCCACCAACGGTGGCGATGGTACCGCCTTTCTCTCGAGAAACCGCGCTCCCATGACCTTACCCGCTGCCGGGGTTGTGTACGCGCTCGACACTGCAGACCTCTTCGACGAGCGGAAGTCGATGCAGATGCGACGTTACGTTCATCATCAGGGCGCGCGGAACCCTTGGCGTACACGTTTCACCACGGGGACGACGCACCATGCGTGGCGGCGAGCCTTTTCTCTGTAGCCCAAGCACCCCTCGCTCATAGCAGCCTGAGGCGAAACGCCTCTTCAGCGGGTTTTTGCCCTGCCTGCGTTCTTGGCCCTCGGGGCCCGGGTCGAGCAAGGTGCTGGGGACCTGACGCAGCGACGACGTTGGGCAGGGGGCTCAAGGTTCGCTTGCTGCCGAAGACCGTGGTGTCGTCGCCTCCGCTGCTGTGCCCTCGAAGACGCGCTGCATGACGGCATCTCGCTGGGGCCCAAGGAGCCGGTCCTCACGACGGGTAGGCCTCAGCAGCAGACCCAACGTCACCCCTGACACCATAGCGCCGGCGGCGAAGGCGAGGGGGTGCGCCTCGAATCGTGCTCGCAGCGCCGAACGCGCATCGCTCCATCGTTCACTCATCTGATGCCATACGGATTGCGTCCACGACGAGGTTCGCTGCGACAGACCCTTCGCCTGCGCTTTGGCGTCCTCGGCGCGCCGCCGTGCACCTCGCGCCAGGCCTTCTGCTCGCTCCTTCGCCCAGCGGGTCATCTTGGCTGTGCCGCGACGAGGGGTGTGGCCGTTCGACGACGGTACCGCGCGCTGTTGCGCTTCGGTCGCCTTCGAGAAGAGCCCGAAGTCACCCGCATAGCTCGGCTCGTCGGGCGGCGTCGAGGTCGCTCGTCCCTGGTGCTCCGCCGCCCGTGGAGTGTTGCGGGGACCGCTCGATTCCGACAGCGAACGACGCTGTCGCAGGCCATCGAGGGTCCACAGCGCCACCCCTGCTCCGATGAGTCCAAAGGCGAACGGGTGGCTGGTGACGGCGTCTCTCACTGGCGTCAGTGGACCTCGCCGCCAGAGCTGTTCAAAACCGCCTTTGGCACGCTCGAGTAACTCAACCGGATGGAGCGTCTGTTCAAGTCCCGCGAGGGTGCGCTCTACCCGCGCGCGCGTTCGTTGGATGTCATCTGCAACCGCTGCGGGGGTCTCTTTGGCGCTCGTGACGTCGGGAAGTTTCGTCTCGTTCATGGTGTCGGCTCCCGCGCGAAGACATGTTCGCGCTGCAATGATTGCAAGGTGCGGTGCAAGGCAAGTCGTTTCGGCTCCACCAAACGTTGCGCGACTACGACGAGCAGGACACCCAGACCCACGGTCGTCCCGCCGATGAGCAGCATCGACGGAAGCGGGTCCACGCGCATGCTGAGCCAGCCGAGCGCAGCGTTCGACAGATGAAATACACCCACGATGAGAAGCGTGGCGGCAGCCACGAGGAGCATCGCCCCTCGCGCCACGAGCGTTGCTTTCTCGGCGAGCTCGAGGTGGACCAGCTTGAGTTCCTGGCGCGCCAATGTCGCGCTGTCACGCCACAGCGCGCGCAGCTGCGCTGCTAATGAACTGGTGCGGGGCGCGGTGGGCGTTGGCTCGGCCTGATGCGCCGTCTGCCCCAGGGGGACCGAGTCAGGTGGTGGCACTGTGCTCTCCCGCCGCACTGGCATCGCAGCCCTGCTCGTCCTCGATGTATCCCTGAGCGTCGTCGCTGCACGCTTCCGTCGCAGCCCGCTGGGAAGAGCTGCGGAGGAAGCGGGCGACGATGAAACCGAGGGTGAAGGCCCCACCGAGCGCGAGTGCAGGGGCTCGCAGCGTCAACGCGCGGGCATCGCCCAGGCTCTCCTCGAGCGGTCGTGCAATGACCTCTCGTTGGGCTTGCTGCAGCCTTCTCTCACAGGCTCGCACCCAGTCGGCCGTCCACGGGAAGTCCTCCGCTTCGAGCACCATTGCGCCCGTGCCGAGCGCCTTCACCATCCCATCGCACCACGTCACAGCCTCTTGCCGGCGTTCTTCGAGAAGCGCACTGCCCCGCTGCCACAGCTCCGCCCGCCACGGCGATGCACCGGCCGCCGAGTGCCCTTCCTCAGCGGTCGCCTCCACCTCCCGTTGCCCTGGAGCGGTCGCGCGGCGTCCTGGGTGTTCTGATTCGTTCCTGCCCATGTCCCATGCCCTCCCGGTGGACCAACCTCATCGACCCGGGGCAGCAAGGGCTGTTCCGTAGGTGACGCCTGGCTCCTGACGCGCCGCGCAAGCCACTTGTATTGAAAAGTGGGACAATGTACCCCTTGCGGCCGTTCCATCACCCGAAAGCGCCCATGTCCCGTCTCCTTGGCTCTCTGCTCCCGCTCGTGTTTCTCTTCCTCGGTTGCGACCTTGACAGCGTGCACCTCGACGAGGCCGACAAGGAGGTGGCCGCTCCCCACGGCGATGGCGCAGGATGTAGGGCGCTCAGCGTCGACATCGGCGGCAACCAGCCCCTCGTCAGCCGCACGACAGCGCTACGACTCGCCTTCACCGGGACGGGAGGTGGGCTGCAGGTCGAAGTCTACGACGGCACTCTCGCGCTGCCGACGATCCTGTACGCCGGAGAAGGGGTGGCGCTCGCTCTTCCCCAGAGACCGTGGCCGTCTCACCGATCGCTGCGCTGGGCCGCTCGAGGCTGTGGCGACGTGCAAACAGGGACCTTTCGGACCGGCGAACTGCTCGATCCCGTCGGACCGCACTTCGATGACGAACTGCGAGGGCAGCGATTCGCCATCGACCTGCGCTTCGCCACAACGGGGAACAGCGAGGAGCAAAAGGCGCTGTTGCGGCTGCTGCGACAGCTCGGTGCAGCGCTGGTGGTCGAGGTTCTCGCCCTCGACGAGGGGACCATTCGCATCAACCTGGAGCCCGCCATCGCCGACACCGCTGGCGGATACCGGAGGGTACCCTCGGGTCAAGCGAGGGAACTGACATCGTCCTTCGATGCCGACCCCTACGCATTTTTCACCCTCGACGACGTCTCCTTGCCAACCCTTACCGGGGAGCTTCCTCTGCGCGATGGGATCCTCACGGTGGGCTTCGGTCAGGGCCTCATCGACGAGGCTTCCCTAGAGGGAACTCTACAGCTCGACGTCGAACAGTGCACCGAGCTATCGGGCATGGGGTTGCGGTGCACCCCCTGTGACAGTGCCGACGAACTCCACACGTGCCTACCCGTCACGCTGCGAGGGCTCGTCGGACTCGCGCTCTGACGTCTTCCTCCGCGGCGCTACACGTCGAGCTCCTCGGCTCTCGTCGACGCGGCGCGTTCCATGATGAAGGCGAAGCGGGGGGCTGGGTCTTTCCCCATCAGCGTGCTGATGGTCTCATCGCTCGCGTCATCGAGCACGACCTTCAAGGCTCGTCGGCGCCGAGGGTCGAGGGTCGTCCCTTTCAGTTCTTCGGCGTCCATTTCGCCGAGCCCCTTGAAACGGCTGATCTCCACCTTCGCGTTCTTTGGCAGCGAGGCTTGGAGCTTCTTCAGCTCGTTGTCGTCGAGAGCCCAGTGCGTCTCCTTGCCGATGTCCACCCGATAGAGCGGCGGCTGAGCGAGGTAGATGTGCCCGCGCCGAACAAGCTCTGGCATGTGTTTGACGAAGAACGTGAGAAGCAGCGTGGCGATGTGGTTCCCGTCGGAGTCGGCGTCCATCAACAGGAAGACGCGGTGGTAGCGAAGGCGGTCGAGGTCGAGCTTCGGGCCGATGCCACAGCCGAGCGCCGACACGAGGTTCCCGATCTCTTTGTTCTCCACGACCTTGGCGAGCGAGGCCTGCATGGTGTTCAGCACCTTGCCACGTAGGGGCAGCACTGCCTGGGTCCGGCGGTTGCGTCCCATCTTCGCCGACCCACCTGCGGAGTCACCCTCGACGATGAACAGCTCGGACTCGCGAGGATCGGTGCTCGCGCAGTCGGCGAGCTTTCCGGGCAGGTTGAGCCGGTGGCTCACCGCGCTCTTCCGCGTCACCTGCTGTGCTGCGACCCGAGAGGCCTCGCGTGCACGAGCCGCGAGCTCGATCCTGTCGCAGATGGCATCGGCCATGCTGCCGTGGCTCAGCAGCCATTGCTCGAGGGCAGGGCGAACCATGTTCTCGACGAGACCTTGGGCCTCTGGGTTGTTGAGGCGGCCCTTTGTCTGCCCTTGGAACTGAGGCTCCTTGATGTAGACGGAGACGATGGCGACGAGCCCTTCACGTATGTCTTCGGCCGTGATCTGAATGCCCTTGGGGTTTCGTCCCTTCGCCGTCATGTACGCGCGGACTGCCTTCATCACCGCTTGCTTCAGGCCCGCTTCGTGGGTGCCCCCGTCGTTGGTCCGGACGCCATTGGCGTAGGAGAGGATGTTCTCGCTTGTTCCGTCGGTCCACGCGAGGATCAGCTG
>JBMTAX010000316.1:0-4454 GCA_049429145.1 Myxococcota bacterium | reverse complement strand
CGGACGCGCTGGTCCCCTGGCAATACATCACGGATGGTAGGCGCATCGGGAACCTGCGTATCGATGGCAACAAAGAATCCGATGTCAGCCAGTTCATCTTCCAGGGAGCTGACCATGTACACACAGATGGTCATATCGTTGCGGCGCAGACCGGCGTCGGAATCACATGCACTTTGCAGAACCGCCTCCCGCGCCACCTCTACCTCCTGGGTGAACGAGCCGGCGGGCGAGAGTATGGCGGCCGAAAAGAGTGGCGTCGTCAGGCTAGTTGCCGTCAGGCGATCGATGCAGCTCGGACCGGTCACGGTCCCGCTGATCCCCTCGAGCAGGTATCCCTCGAGGCTCGCGCCCGCGGGGGTAGAGCCGCGCAATGTGATGCGTACGGGAGCGGGGTCTGTGCAGTCGGCTCGAGCCAAGCGCGCCGGGGCGATGAAGCTCCGCGTCTCGGACGAATCGAAGGTCTGCGCGCTTGCCGACGAGAACGGGAGCAGCACCATCCCCATAAGACACGCGAAGCGTCTCGAGGCTTGCGGTCGAACACGCCACTTCATGAGAGGTGCTCCGAGCAGAGCAGCTCGGCGATGCGAACGGCATTGAGCGCCGCGCCCGTACGCAAATTGTCGCTGACGACCCAGAACGCGAGGCCGTGGTCGAACGCGTCGTCGGTGCGCACACGTCCGATCAGGGTGAGGTCTTGGCCCGAGGCATCCTCTGGGGTGGGGTACAGGTCGCGGGTCGGGTCATCGACCACCATGAGGTGCGGTTCCTTGCGCCACAGCTCTCGGGCAGATTCGGCTTCAAGTGCATTTGCCAACTCGACGTGCACGGCCTCGGAATGAGCGTTGAACACGGGCACCCGTACACAGGTCACACCCACTCGCAGATCGGGCAGACCCAAGATCTTCCGTGTTTCGTCGATCATCTTACGCTCTTCAGAGGTGGCCCCCTCGGGGAGGAATCCACCGCGAGGAATGCACGGCAATGCATTGAACGCGATGCGACGTCCGAAGACCTCGGTGGAGCGCAGGTCACGAGAGTTGAAGAGGTCCCGTACCTGGGTCTCAAGCTCATCGATGCCCGTCTTACCAGCGCCGGAGACGGCCTGGTAGGTGGCACAGATGACTCGACGCAAACCCGCGGCGTCGTGCAGTGGCTTCAGCGCCTGCACGAGCTGAATGGTGGAGCAGTTGGGTGTGGCGACGAGGTTCTTCGCACGAAAACCGGCGAGGGCAGCATCGTTGACCCCGGGCACCACAAGGGGAACCTCAGGGTCGAGGCGGAAATGGGACGACTTGTCGATGCACACCGTACCTTGTGCGGCGAGCTTGGGCGCAAGGCTCTTCGACACACCACCACCCGCGGCAAGGAACGCGATCTCGATGCCGTCGAGCGTGGCAGCCTCGATGTCCTCGACCACGAGCTCATCGTCACCGAAAGCGATGCGCTCACCGGCACTGCGTTTGCTGGCGAACAGGCGCAACTGTGCGACGGGGAAGCGGCGTTCCTCGAGAATCGAGAGGGTTTCTCTCCCGACGGCACCTGACGCCCCCACAATGGCGATATGGAAAGGGCGCGGCGCTTTGTTCATTTCGTTCGTCATTGGAGAGCCTCAGCAAGTCAGCGGAACTCGAGTTCGAAGCGATAGCGCTTCGCCCCACCCGTGATGTTTGCGCGCTGGAAGTTCCCTACGAGAGAGGCAGAGACAACGGGGTTCTGCAGTTCGTCGGTTCCGACTTGCACCTCCTTCACGGATCCGTCGGGCGCCGTGATCACGGTGACCTGCACGATACCCGTCAGCGCTGGGTTGCTCTCCCGTTGCTCTTGGAAGGCGAGACGAACTTCGCCTTGGACCGCACGAACCACCCGATTCACGTCGCCTCGATGCCCCTCGGGTTTGATGTGAAGCTCCTTCAGCAAGCTCTCTAGCTCGGCCGTTGTCGAAGGTTCAGGGCTCGCCCCCGCGGCCATCGCCGCCTCATAGTGAGCGAGCGCGTCGACGTAGTCGCCGCTCGCCCTGCTGCCACGCCCGAGCGAGAGATGAGCGGAGACGTCACTGGGCAAGAGGCGCAAGACCTGTTGGTAGGCGTCCCGCGCAGTGGCCGCATCGGCGGAGGCCTCGGCACACTGAGCGACCAAACGCCAGTTGGAGACGTCGTCACTCTTCATCGCAGCCGCGGACTTCGCGTGGGCAAGGGCTCGATCGGCACGACCTAGCTTCGTTGCCAACTCCGACGCTGCGACCAGCGTCGGAATGTCGTCGACCCCCAGCATGATCGCCTTCTCGTACGCTGCAAACGCGGCCCCATCGTCGCGACCTGCTTGTGCAGCGGCGTAACGCTTCACCGTGGAGGGATGCTCCGGCGCGAGGGCCAGAGCTGCCTCCCAGGCCGCCAAAGCTGCACCGCTTCCCTGCTCGCGTTCGATGAGCTCGGCTTTGCCGACTGCGCAGGTGAAGCAACCGGGAGAGACCTTCAAGCCGTCGTCATAGGCAGCCACTGCTTTCGCTACATCGTCGGGGGCAAGCACAGCGGCCAGTCGAGGATAGGTGCTCGCGCAGCTTCCATCGAGCTGAATGGCGGCCTCGTAGTGTCCTTTGGCGCTGCCCCTGTCCCCTCGCTTCGCGTCGATATCACCGTAGGCGACCTCGACGAGAGCAAGCCCTGGGACAGCCTTCGCCGCAGCCTCACAAGGCCGCTTCGCTTGGTCACTCATCTTCCAATCGGCATAGACGAGACACTCCCCGAGCGCGCCGACCACGCTCTCGGGATTGGCTTTCCGGTCCTCGCGAAACGCCTTCCAGCGCTGCTGCTCATCGGAGATCGTCGCGATCTGTCCGAAGCGAGCACTTCGATCCAACGGGCTTACAGCGAGGCGCTCTTCGAAAGATGCTCGCAGCGTACCGAGGGTGCCCCGCGCACGCGCCTCCTCGACGCTCGCTAGCGTGGAGCAGAGCTGCCCCGCGGTGACATCGCCCGTCGACGATTCCTGTGCCTCGGCGCGGGTGGGCGCCTGTCCGGTTGTTGCGCAGCCCCCCAAGACGACGAGTCCGGCACACCACAGTGATTTCCTGCCACGCCATTCTCTGAATCCCTGGCTCATGCACCCAACCCCTCACAGCGACCGGCCCTGATCAGTCCTGCGTCGCCAACACGGTCCGTTGACCAGGGGAGGATAGAACGAGTCGAAAGCAAACGGGGAAGGGCTTACGCGCAGCAAGGACGATTGCAGCGCAAAGACAGGATCGACGACCGAACCATGTGCCAAGGACGCAGGTTTCTCTCCCAGCTCGGTACGATCACCGCCGCGGGTCAAGCCAACGCGCGCGCGACATCGTCGACGAGCTCCACCTTCCATGTCCCCGCTTTGCATGCACCACAAGGGATGCGCACTGGCGCTGGCTTCTCTCCGGCGATCAACGCAGGGATAGCCTTCTCGAGCAGTTGGACCGGCTTCGTTTGCTTGAGCCGCGTCTTGCATGAAGAGCAAAGCGGTGGATCACTGAGCGCAGCAAGGTCAAAGAGGGCAGAAGTCGGCAACGGGAGGACGGGCCCGGCAGATCCGAGAGACTTTCGCTCCTGTTCACGGGGGCCGAGAGAGCGCGCACGCAGCGCGCTCACCGGCACCTCGCAGCGAGGACAAAAGTAGCAACGGTGCTCCGCGACGAGGCCCATGGGTCCCTTCGCTGTGCCGGCCGCGAGCACCACGCTGTTCATGTCACAGGAGTTGCAGCTGACACGAATCTCGGCTTCCCCGAGATATGAACCAGCCGACGATGTTGAGAGAGGCGTGACGGAGCCGCCACCTGCGACACCTCCGGCGAACGAGAGTGCCGCATCGGTGGGCTTCGGCAAGAAGCTGTCGAGGTCGTCGCCAATGCCGATGTCGATGGTGAGGTCTCCGGAAACCTCCTCCCATGCAAACCGCTGGTCGTCGGGCAGAGCCGCTGCCTCGAGCGCGGTATCGACGAGCACATCGATATCAAAGTTGGCTTCTTCGGCGACGGATACGCTCCGCCCGCTCGCCGCAGCCTGCAAGGTGGGGTCGTCCAAGCCTCGGTCGTCGAGGGGCGTCGGTGGTGCCTTCCCCGTGCGAATGAACTCATCGAAGGCGGGGCTGAGGGCAACGGAGTGCGTCTCGAAGCGAATTTCCATTCCCTTCGGGCGCTGTTGGTGAAGCCGCTCCACGGTTCCGCGCAACTGGATTGCGCTGTCACTGGTGGGATGCACCATGGTGAGCACGACGGGGGATCCCACCGCCTTCAGCACCGGTGTGCGCAGATAGGTGCCGCCCGCCTTGAGACAGTGGTCAGCGAAGTCCCGCAGGGCCTCGATGCTCTTCAGTTTGACAACGAATGCCGCCTCCCCAAATCGTGGTTCACCGTCGACGGCAGGAGCAGGCACGTCGGTGGGTGCGCCGCCGAGCTCGGCGATGAAACCATCCCAACGGCGCTTGGC
>JBMTAX010000315.1:0-4456 GCA_049429145.1 Myxococcota bacterium | reverse complement strand
ACTCATCATTCGAAGCAGGCGCCGGGCAACGATTGGCAGACGCCGTCACTGCAGAGGCCGCTCTCACATTCCGTCGGAGTGGTGCATGCGCTCCCCGGGACCTGCCTTGGCTCGCACCTCCCCTCCATGCTGCAATAACCAGACGCGCAGTTTGTCTCGGCGCAGCTCTCCCCGAGCAATGCGTCAGCGACGCAAACACCTGCTTCGCAGTGGGATTTGTAGCCGCAGCGACGGCGCTGGTCACAGGGCTCGTCTAGACCCACATAGACCGGCCCTTGGCATACGCCCGCGATGCATTGCGTGCCGAGGGCGCAGCGCTGGCCCGAAGCGCACGCCTCGCCAACCGGGAGGTGGGCGACACAGCGCTCATCGACGCATGACGCCTCGTCGCCACAACTGACGGGTTCTACCGCGGCGCTACCGCACGGCGCTCCGGGCGGCACGACGACACGACACTCGCCACACAAATCGAGACCGATGGCGCAGGCCGACCCCGGGGCGCAGACCAAGCTCTCCACATCGAACGCGCAAGGTCCCCCGGCGGGCTGGGTACCCTGCCACATCTGGGCGCAGGGCCCATCGAGGTCACGGACCTGTTCCTCGCACTGCACCTCTTCGAGGTGAGCGGCGCAGGCGGCGATGCCTTCCACGCGTAGCGCAAGCAAACCCGCAGCCTCTAGGTCGACGTAACGGGGCTCGTAGGTGGCATTGCATTGCTCGAGGAACACGGATTCGCACGTCGACACTGTGCTGACCCCAGCCATTCGTCCGCAACGCACGTAGAAGGGACAAAAGAAGGAGACGATCCGTTCGCAGTACTCGTCAGCGCGAAGGGCAAGCGCCACCCCAGCGTCTCCTGTGGACGTCGATGGGCCACTCGGTACGAGAGGCGCACACGCGGCGAGGCCATACGCCGAAGTCAAGCAAACCATGGTCGTGCGGGTCCACGCTGCCAGCGGTGACAGGGATGCAGATCTGGTCGTTCGTCGCCTCGTCATAAGGACACCCTCACACCTGCAAGTAAGCCGGACAAGAGCGGCGAACGGGCGAGCGTGGCGTGCGCAGAGATTGGTCACTACAATGGGAAAGCGGAGGAGTGTCTCCATGACCCGCATCCCAGGTGGCGGGGTCTCACGAAGCCCGTTCGGGCCGAGCTGGTCGACGGGGCGAGCGACCCGTGGCGATGGAAAGAGTGTCGGCGCTCAAGTGCAGCGGCGACTCTTTGGCCAGCGAAAACCTCCCGTCATCGAGAGCGATGACCCTGCGGTGAGGACCTTGCTTGCGCGACTGCACGTCTATCGCAAGAAGCTCGCGCGCATCGCAGGCGATCTCGACGAGGACTACGACCTCACCTTGGCCACTGGCACGATTGCCATGATCGATGAGGACGGACTCATTTACGTGGGGCGAGAATTCCTGCTCGCTCACGAGCGTGAGCTCGATCTGCAAGTCGGCGTGCTGGCACACGAGGTCGGGCACCGCCCCAAGCGATGGCAGGCCTACCGAGACCAGCAGCCCCTGGGTCGAGCCGAGCTGGACAAGCTCTGCCGCGTCGAAGAGACACGAGCCGATTATTTCGCAGGCAGGGCCCTGGCCGAGCTAGGCCTACAGGTCGAGCCGCTGATCGCGTTCCTCGAGGCCATCAGCGTCCACCCCCATCCCCAATACTTCTCTGCCGCCATTCGGGGTGATGCCATTCGAGAGGGGTACGAGGACGGCAAGCGGCAGAGCAACAACCGTCGTCGTTTCTTCCCCGAGCTCGCCCGCATGACCGACGCCCGCAGAGACCTCGGTGAAGGATGAGGCCCGCGGCTTCAAGACTCGGTCGCCGACTGGAAAAGGCACGAAGGTCACCGCTACAGTGCGAGGGTGACGATTGGCCCAGACATCTCTACTTGGCCCAGACGCTTCTCTGTCCTCGGCCCCTTGATGGGGGGCTTTGGTTCGCAGGCCTTCCTCGGTTGTGACCACGCGACACCGACGTCACCGCGGCCAGCAGTGATGGTCTTCCTACCCGATGCGATAGTCGGCGACGCCAGCCTCTTCGAGTCGATTCTGCAAGAGACCGAGATCGCGGCACACATCGACCACCCGAACGTCATGAGCGTGATCGGCCTCGCGCGGATCGATGAGGGATATGCTCGCATCGTGGAGTATGCCGACGGGGAGTCCCTGATGGCGCTCTTCGACCGCTTGCGCTCATTGGGACAGGCAATGCCCCTGCCTATGACGGTGCAGCTCGTGGCCTCGGCCTGCTCCGGGGTGCACTACGCCCACGAGCTCGGTCGCGCTGAGATCGGCACGCCGCTCATCCACGCCGCGGTGCGTCCCTCGACGTTGATCGTGGGGTACAAGGGCATCACCAAGGTAACTGGTTACGGTGCCGCCGTCCTCGCGGAGGGGCTGCGCCTGGCGCGCGGCGAACACACCCAGCGGGCCGACCCCTACACCGCCCCTGAACAAGTGCTGGGCGGACGCAACGCCGCGACGGTGCAAACCGACGTGTATGGCCTGGGTGCGGTGCTCTTCGAACTGCTCGTGGGCGCGGCCCCACCGCCCAGCGACTGGCCTACTTTCGAGCACCAAGTGGAGGGTCAGCTCCGGGCCTCTCCCGTGGCACAAGAAGCGCCGGAGGCCTTGCTGCAGGTGGTGCTTCGGGCACTGCGCCGCCGCGCGGCAGACCGCTTCGTGAACGTTCTCGCGATGCGTGAGGCGCTCCTCACCTTAGGCCTCAGCGTACCGAGGGAAGAGCTCGCAACTTTTATGGAGTCTCTGTTCGGGGCGCACTTCCCCTCGCGCATTGCGCGCCAGAAGCTCCTCGACAACCTGCCTCTCGCGGTGGCCGTCCCCTCGCTGATGCTCTCGCCTCGCACCGACCCGTCGAGCAATTCCTCTATCCCTCCGCGGGCGAACCTCGACGACTTCGAAGAGGCCTCAGCCTCGGCACTGCAGATGCTCGACGCCCAGGGGCGCATGCTCGAGGCCCCGATCGATCGCAGTCGTGAAGCAGCGCCGCTTCCGTTGCCATTCGACCTGCCCGTGACGACGACAGCGAACGCGCTGCCCCAAAAATCGCAGAGCGTGAAGACGACAACCGATGTGGCCGCCTCTGCCGTCCCAACATCGCCCCCCGTCGCCGCGACCGCCCCCCAACCGCCGCCGCCGCCCAGCTATGTTCCGCCGCCGCCCCCGACCCAGGTGGTCGTCTACAAGACCTCACCTCTTGTGTACGTCGCGCTGCTGCTCGTCGTGATTGCCCTCGTTGGCGTGGTGGCGCTTCTCTATTCGCAAGGGGCAGGTGCGCCCTCCGTCGCCGAAGCCTCCTCCTCCGTCGCGGCCACTGCGGCCGAGGGTGCGGCTCCTCCGAAACCCACAGCCGTAGAGCCGGCGCCGCCCCCTCCACCCGACGATGCGCAAGGTGCTGTGGCAACCCTCCCCCCTGCCGCAGCGAAGAGTGCGACACAGAAGATCTCCCCTCAGAAGAACAACGCGTCGTCGAGCAAGGGACCAGGGACTCTCGAGATCGAAAGCAACCCCGAGATGGCACTGTTTGTCGACGGAAAATCCGTGGGCCAGGGGGCGACGAGCGTAGAGGTGAAGCCCGGCAAACACGTCGTCAAGGGCAGCAACAAGGAGTTCGGCGTGAACGTGACACGCCGGGTCAGCGTCACCGCAGGCAAGGTGACGAAGGTGTCGCCGCGAGCGAACAAAGGGGGGCTCATCATCGACGCTCCCGCGGGTTCGGTGGTCTTCGTCGACGGCAAGAAGGTAGGTTCCATCCCCGGGCTCGACGTCATCGACCTCTACGAGGGACAGCACAAGGTGCTCGTAAAGAACGGAGCGGCCCAATACCGGCACACAGTGCCCATCCGCGCGGGCCTCGACACGACGCTGACGGTGAACTTTCTCGAGCGCTGACGGGGTGCCGGAGGCACAGCGCCTCCTTGAGGCGTGGCCCAAGAAAATGACCGGCGCGATGGCCGGTCATTTTCACGTAGCTTGGTGTTGTACGCCTCAGCGCGTGACGACGATCTGGTCGCCCTCGAAGCGCACGCGCACCACGCCGCCCTTCGGGATCTCGAGGGAGTCGAGGGGCAGGCGCAGGAAGGGCCCGGTGTTCTTGATCTGCTGCACCTTGTAGCTGCGGGTCTCGCCGATAGACGGAGCGCTGCGGCCACGGCCGATGGGGCCCACGCGCTCTGCGACCCAACGCTCGAAATCGACGGGGGTGTTGCCGGTCTCGTGAAACTTCTTGAGGGCGCGACGAATGGTGGGCTTCGACACTTGGCCCGCGTCCATCAGCTTCTCGACGCCGTCGGTACCTTCCATGAGGTAGGCGATCTGCACGTCTTTGAAGGAGACCAGGTTGCGGTCGGCGCTGCTGCTGTTTTCGTTCATGGGTGGTTCCTTGAGGAGAGGATCGGTTGTCGTATAGGAGACGAGATACGGGGCTGGA
>JBMTAX010000314.1:0-4457 GCA_049429145.1 Myxococcota bacterium | reverse complement strand
ACTCAAAGTAGCTCTTGATACGGCTAGTCGTCGTCGACACGCAACCGACTTTGGCCGACCTGGAGGACATCTCCTGGCTCCACGTCAATGTCGGTCACCAGGGTGCCGTTGACTTTGGTGCCATTCGTGCTCATCAGATCGGCTACCGAGGTGCCACTCTCATCCACGAAGACGAGGGCATGGGTTCGGCTGACGGAGCCGTCTCCAAGTAGAATGTCGGGGCCTCGTCGCTTGATGCGAGTCCGAACTCCGCGGTCGGCCCGACTGTTCAACACGCTCTCCACTACGGCCTGTTGCTCCGCATCGAGCAGGCGGTCCCCTGCTCGACTGAGCTGGAGCGTGGACTCGTGATCATCCCCTGCCCGTCCGATGACGCGGTAGGTGCCCGTCTCCACCGTGTAACGCATGCCGGTTTCAGGGCCTGAGAGGACGACGAGGTCGACGAAGCGAGGCATGGACTTCTCCTCCGACGGACGCGCCTACCATGCCTGGAGGCGGCGTGCGAGTACAAGGGCATCGTTCCCTCAACACGCCGCTCCCTGCTCACGCGGGTACGCGACGATGTGCGCAAGGCTGTCATTCGTGTATCCTCTGCCGAAGGTGAGGCGCGTCCGACGATGAGCATTCCCACGGTGTTGGTGGTAGAGGATGACGTTGCGCTCAGCGACCACTTGCAGGAGCTGCTCGAGCGAGAGGGCTTCCAAGTGCTTATCGAGCGGGATGGGGCTCGCGCCCTCGCTCTGCTCGAACGACGATTGCCTAGTCTTCTGCTGACCGACGTTTTGCTCCCTGAGCTCGGAGGCTTCGAACTCGTGAGTGCGCTTCGCGAGATGTCAGGGGGCGCTGAGCTCCCCGTCGTGGTCATGAGCGGAATCTTCCGGGCGACGAGGCACAGACGCGAGGCAGAAGAGAGCCTCGGGGTCGTGTCGTATCTGCATAAGCCGTTCGGAAATGAACAGCTGCTCGAGGTCCTACGAAGGGCTTTGGGACCAGTCTACCCCGCGCAGACGCCCCGTGTCCGCCGTGTTCCCCCCGCACTGCGAACTGTACCTGAGGCAGACCCCCTGGCCGGAGATGACACGAGGGACGAAAAAGCAGAGGTCGAGCGCGCCGCAGCATCGCTGCTGCACGGGAAGACAGTGCGGGGCAGCCTGCGCCATCGCCGCTTCCCAGAGCTCCTGAGTCAACTGTACCGGTGGCGCGAGACCGGTGCCTTGCTTCTTCAGCGAGAGTCCATCAAGAAGATTGTGTACCTGAAAGATGGCCATCCCATCTTCGTCAAGTCCAATCTACTCTCTGAATGTCTTGGCCGGGTGCTCGTCCAGGCGCGCATGCTCTCCGAAAAGGATTGCGAGCGAAGCCTGGCGCGCATGAAGAAGCGTCGTCGACAACAAGGAACTACGTTGGTGGAAATGGGAGTGCTGTCTCCTCGCCAGCTGGTGCAGGGACTGCAACTTCAGCTCGAGCAGAAACTCTTCGATATCTTCCGTTGGACGGAGGGGGAGTATCAGTTCAACCCACGCCTAGAAGTGCCTCCCCAAGCTGTTCACCTCGATATGTCCATCGCGACCATCATCTATGAGGGGGTACGTCGAGGGTTCTCCCTCGCGCTCCTCCGCGACCTGCTCGCGCCTTTCGCGCAAAGCTATCTCGCCGTTCACCCAGACCCACTGCATCGGTTTCAAGACATCTCGCTCGAGGCCGATGAGCGCAAGGTCGTTGCGCTGGTGGATGGTCGCCGCACCTTGCATGAGATTTTGGAGCGCTGTGAGCTCTCGGAGATTCACAGCCGGCAGCTGCTCTACGCTCTGCTCGCAGCTGAAATGTTGCAGCCACAGCCTCGCCGCGCTCGCCGAAAAGATCCTCTCGAACTCGGCGCGCCCCCTTCGACGAGGCCTCCACCGCTGCCGGTCCATCGCACGGGCGTGGGCCCTGCAAGTCCTCCGTCGATGGAGGGAGACTTGGCCGGTTTGTCGACCCAAGACCTGCGTGCTCACCTCGTGGATCGTGTGCGTGAGCTGCAGCGGCAGAATGCCTTCGAGGTTCTCGGGGTCTCTCGGCGAGCGACCGAGGACGAAGTTCGTCGCGCTTACTTATCCGCGACGCGCAGCTACCATCGTGATCGACTGCCGCGCGACGCGACCGCCGACGCGCGAGCATTGGCGGAGCAAGTGGAGTCGGCGCTCAAACACGCCTTCGAGACGCTGCGCGATGGAATGCGCCCGGGAAGAGAGACCCCCGACGTGGCGCTTCCTACCGGTCGCGCACCACAGGAGGTGGGGCGAGTGCTGAACGCCGAGGGTGCGTTTCAGCGAGGGAGGCTGGCGCTCGGGCGACAAGACTACGGCGCAGCCACGCGCCACTTTACCGAGGCCGTGAACCTGTACCCCGAAGAAGGCGAGTTCTATGCCTATCGGGGTTGGAGCCTTTTCTTGAGCGCCCCGACGAGTGAGGAGGCGGTGCAGACAGCGGAGCAGGACATGAGGGAGGGGATTCAGCGTAACCCCCGCTGTGAACATGGCTGGATGTTTCTCGGTCGTCTGCTGCGTGAGACAGGTCGGGGGGCTGCAGCGGTCTACCCATTCGAGCAGGCTCTTCACTGTAACCCTGACAACCGAGAGGCCATTGAAGCTCTAGGGTTGCTGCGACGGCGGGCCCCGCGCGTAGTTCGCGTCCGAGGTGGCGCGTGAGATTCATGATGACGCGGGGGGCGGGGCAGCGATCTACCTTGTCGTCACGCCGAGGCAGTTCGATGCAAGGTATGGGCTCGGGGGTGAGGGGGCTAGGCGCAGCGGCTGTTGACGGAGACCACCCTTCCCCCCGAGGGACGCACTTCGAGCAAAGCTGGGCACGGGGGAGAGGCGAGCGAGCACGTGACAGTTGAAACCTCTTCGCCTCATCTCCGGCAGCTCCAGGAGATGGAGCTCGTCTTCATGCGCGTTGCAGTGGCTGAGCCTACATGGCTGTCTGCCCATGACGAAGCCGCGCTCCGCTGGGCGCTGTCGATGGCGCGCTTGTCCAACGTACCCGTCGGCAAAGGGGACTCCCGCGAGTATCTCGATGTCGGGGTCGCCACTGCTGGCTATCTTCGACGTCTCCCCGCGCTACTCCTCCCCTGCGTCACGGGGGACCGCGTGCAGCGAGAAGCACTGCGCTCACAGGTCGCGTCAGTGCGCTCGTTGGCTGCTGGGCACCGAAATGAATTGTTGCGGCTCTTTGGTGGTCGGCTACCCGCACGCGCCCTCGACCGTGCCGTGCGCAAGCGACCACTCGCCCTTGTCCTCGGGGGAGGGGGCGGCACCTGTTACGTCTTCGTCGGTGCGATGGCAGAGCTCGAGGAGGCTGGTCTTGACGTTTCGCTCATCAGTGGAACCAGCATGGGGGCCATTCTCGGGGCATTTCGCGCCCGGCAGCGCGCGTTCTCCCTCGCTGGTGTGCGGCAGATCGTCGAGCGGTTGAGTTGGCGTAAGGTCTTCCGTCTTTTCGACACTTCCAGTCGATTCGGGATGCCGGCAACGCTCAAACTCTATTTGAGAGAGGTGATCGGTCACGAGTTTGAACAGGACGGAACATTCCTCACGCTCAAGGACCTCGAGATTCCGCTGCGCGTCACGGTCGCTGGCCTCGCCGGGGGAGCGGCGGCGCAAGACCCCGAGCGTTATGCCCACCTCCTCGATGATGCCGTGGTCGACATTCGGCGCTTTCGCCATCGCGCGAAGGGAATCGCCCGCGCTTTAGGTGAGCTGACGCGGCAGCCGGTGCGACCTGTCTACCTCGGCGGAGACTCCTTGACCCGGGACTTCGATGTCCTCGATGCGATCGGGTTCTCGTCAGCAGTGCCGGGGGTGATTCACTACGATGTTCTTCGGGACGACCCTCGGATGATTGACATCTGCCAAACCTTGCTCGCGCGTGAGGGTGTGCTCCGCTTCGTCGATGGCGGCCTCGGCGACAACCTGCCAGCCAGCGAAGCTTGGAGAGCGGTGCAGAGCGGGGCCATACCCGAGCGGGACCCGTTCGTCCTCGCGCTGGACAGCTTTGCGCCGCAGCTCTCCACGAGGCACCTGCTGTTCCTCCCGTTGATGCGTCTCGCTGCCGAGAACTCCCGCGCCGGCCGCGCGGCGGCTCATCTCACGATCACTTTTCGCAATGTGCTCTCGCCCCTCGCCGTCGTGCCGACCCCCGAGGAGTTTCTGCGGGCGATCGAACATGGGCGCCGCGAGACCTCGACGCTCATCCCCCTCATCCGAAAGATGGTCGGACCCATCCCTGACCCCCCAGGGATCGTGACAGAGGTGGACGACGCCGGCATGAAGGCTTAACACCCCCCGTGTGGTGATTATCTGCCTTTCCCATGATGCAGCGTCGATGAGGGAGACAAGCGCATGACAACAGGGTCAACGGGACGTTCATTCGATCGCGTACCAGAGGGCTATGCGTCCTCGACGGTGTGGCTC
>JBMTAX010000313.1:0-4469 GCA_049429145.1 Myxococcota bacterium | reverse complement strand
ACTCTACTCCTCCCACGCTGACCACCTTTGAGCCTCATTGCCTACATAGATGCGAGTGACAACGGTGTTCGCTGGTGTTGCCCCGCTCCCGTCATAGCGACGATTGACGTTGTGTCGTACGGCGTCCCATCGAACGACGCTAACTTCGTCGACACAAAGGCCGGGCTTCTCAGAAATACAGCCCTGCTCGCGTCCCGAACTGCATCATCGTGCGCCGCGTCTCAGTGGTATCAGCGGGCATTTGATTGAAGTCCGCCCCGGCGGTGAGCTGGAGCAGGGCGACGTTCATCCGCAATCCTAAGGAAAATCGATCGATGCGGTTGCTCGGATCTAAAATGTCCACAGGTTGGAACACCACATTTCGGCTGATATCCTCGACATTATTAGGGTCAGGGTCGAGGACTCGCGTCGTTCCATTCATCAATAGAGCTTGGTAACCGACGAACGGGGTGAGCGTAAACGAGCCTGAAATCGCGAAACCCTTCGAGACCGACCCTCCCAGTGTCAGGGTCGTCAGATTGACGTCGTCAGCACCGAGTAACTGGTTTGCGCCACCTGCCACGGCAATATCAGGTAGCCAACGAAACCCTTCGTTCAACGCAACGCGCACGTTTCCCCCGAGGCTGAACAACGAGCTATCCGCGATCCATTGAAGCCCGAGGTCCACCTCGCTCGAGAGCGGAATAGGTAGCGGGAATCCCTTTCGACCACGTAGCCCCAGTGTTTGTAGGAAGGGCACCGTCTGTCGGTTCTCGAGGCGTCCACGCGTCCCATCTCGCCAATAACTCGACCCCTCCGAAATATCGTGCGCAGCGTAGTCGAGCCCAAAGTCGAACCCCGACTGTCCCGTCGTTTCGGCGGGCTGAAGCGGGGGCGGGGTCATCACCACAGACAGCTCGTGAACCAGCGAGCGGAAGTCGCTGTTGCGTGTCTGCGGATTGCCCGCGTCATCCAACTCCACCAAGCCTATGAGGTCGAGGTCGTTGGGGCTCGCAGCGAGGGGAGACGCGGCAGAGACCGCAAGCAACAACAGCAAGTGCGTTCCAAGAGTTCTCACATCTTTGGAATTCGCACCGCCCCGCGGCCCAGGTCAACTTTCCCGCCGGTGGAACCGGTTGCTTGGCGAGCTTGGCGCCATACCACCACCGTAATCCACCCTGACCCACCGCACTGAGTGCTGTCCTTATTGGGCTGAACTCAGGTTCAGCTACATCACATGGTGCATATTGGGTGTCATCAGGCAGGAAATTGGCTCCCTCTGTGCCAGCTTGACGCTTAGCAGACACCATACCTAGAGTCTGTGTGGGTTTAAGTGGATCAACGGAGAGAGAAAGTGGATCTTGTAGCCATCCCAGAGGACAATCCGGGTAGCTACGGCCGCGGGTCACGCCACCATGTTCCAGGGGCTCCATCACCATCTGCTCGACGAGAAAGGACGCCTTGCGTTCCCGTCGCCCTTTCGCATGCAACTCGCCGAACAGTCCGTCGCCGATCGCTTCGTGCTGACGCAGTCGTTCTACGAGCCCTGTCTCGTAGGCTGGACGGAGGAGCAGTTCAGCGCGCGTGTCGCCCGTGTGCGGGCGTTGCCACCATCGAACCCTGCGGTCATGGACTTCAAGCGCGTTGTGATCGCGTCCGCCACACCGGTGACGGTGGACAAGGCAGGACGGGTCAGCATCCCCAAGGAGCTCAGGGACTATGCAGGACTTGAGCGCGAGGTTGTGTGGGCCGGTGTCGACGAGAACGTCGAGATTTGGTCCAAGGGCCGCTGGGACGAGCGGAACACGAGACGTTTGGCCGATCGAGTTTCTCTCGACGAGTCACGACGATTCTTCGAACAAAACGGATTGTAGCATCATGGTGCATATCCCCGTATTGGCGCGCGAGACCCTCGAGCTCCTCGCGCCGCGGAGCGATGCCGTCGTCGTCGATGTCACGGCGGGTGGCGGTGGTCACCTTTCACTCCTCGCTGAAGCCATTGGGCCTGGGGGCCGCGTCCTGGCTCTCGACCGGGATCCTCGCGCGCATGAGGAGAGCGCTGCGGGCGGGGTACAACGTCGCTTTGCAGACCGGGTCAACCTGATCAGGGCCCCTTTCTCCGCGTTGGCGTCGGTCCTGCGAGAGCGTGGGATTCCTGCCGTCGATGTCATTCTCGCTGACATCGGTGTGTCATCGATGCAGCTCGATGAGCGGGCCCGAGGATTTTCGTTTCGAGAAGATGGCCCCCTCGACATGCGCATGGACCCAGACGCCGGCGAGACGGCATGGGAGCTGTTAGCGCGTCTCGACGAGAATGAGATCGCCGATGTGCTCTATCAATACGGTGACGAGCACCGCTCACGAAGAATCGCCCGCGCAATCAAGAAAGCATGGCCACTGCCGGACTCGACGGCGGCGCTCGCTGCGCTCATTGCGCGAGCCTGCGGCTCCCCCCACGGGCGTATCCACGCCGCCACAAAGAGTTTCCAAGCGATTCGCATCGCAGTGAACGGCGAACTCGATGAGCTCGACCAGCTCTTGAGGGACGCTCCGCACTGCCTCGCACTCGGTGGGCGACTCGGCATCATCTCCTTTCACAGCCTGGAAGACCGCCGGGTGAAACATGCATTTCAGGCGCTTTCCCGTCGAAACGAAGATGGTGCACCGCCGCATTTCCATTGCATCACTCGGCGACCGGTCAGTGCGACGGCAGAGGAGATGGCCACCAATCCTCGTGCGCGCAGCGCGAAGCTGCGGGTGCTCGAGAGGGTCAGTCTATGAGGTCGATCGATCGCCCTGCGGTTGAGGAGAAGCTCCGCAGCTTGCGACAGTTTTACAGGCTCATCGCGGCGATCGTAGGTGTAACGACCGTCGTCGGTGCCATGTTGTTCACCGTGTCCTTGCGCGTTCAGCACATTCAGCTTGGTTATGAACTCTACTCATTGCAGCGGCGAAAAGTTGAACTCACCCAGCAGCGGAGCATGCTGGAACTCGAGATCGCGTCCCTGAAACGCCCTGATCGTCTCGCCTCGCTTGGACGTCAGCTCGGGCTGCAAGCGCCATCGCCGACACAGGTGCTCTCGGTGACGAGGTCAGGCCGATGAGACGATTCGAGACTCGCCTGCCCGTGGTCGCTCCTCGTTGGCGTGTGTGGTTCGTCGGCAGCGGCCTCGCCTTGTTGCTGGCACTCTTGGTGGCCAAAGCCGCCCATTTGCAGCTCGGTCTCGGACATGAACTGCGTGAGCTGGCTGAGCGGCAATATGTACGAAAGCTGAAGGTCTCCGCACCCCGCGGAAATATTTACGACCGGCATGGACGTCCGCTTGCTGTCACCGTCCCTGCATGGTCGATCGCTGCAGAACCTCGCCGCATTGAAGACCCCGCTGCAGCAGCGAAGGTGCTTGCTCCTCTGCTGGATGCGGACGTTCGCACCTTGCAGGACAAACTCTCTTCAGAGAAGTCGTTTCAGTGGCTCGCACGACGGATTGCTCCTGAGGCGGCAGAGCGAGTCCGTGCAGCTAACATCGGCGGGATATCGCTGCGTGAGGAGGCACGTCGATATTACCCGAATCGTGAACTTGCAGGCCAGCTCCTCGGCCTCGTCAATCTCGAGGGCGATGGCGTTGATGGCGTTGAGCTTGCGTTCAATGAACACCTTCGAGGGCGCTCTACTGTCGTGCCAGGACTGCGGGATAACCGCGGTCGGCGTATCGTTATGGGGGGGGCGCCCGACTTCGAGCTACTGGAGGGCGACGACGTTCATCTGACGCTTGACGCACGCCTCCAGGATGTAGCCGAGCGAGCCCTTTTGGAGGCGCTTGACACATTCGATGCCGTCAGCGCGTTCGCCATCGTCCTCGAGCCCGACACCGGGGCGATTCTCGCGATGGCCAACGTTCCCTTGTTCAACCCGAACGATCCAGGGGCTTCGCCAAAGGGGGCACGTCGAAACCATGCATTAAGTGATGCATTCGAACCGGGGAGCGTCTTCAAAATCGTGAGCTTTGCGAGCGCTCTGGAGCAGGGCCAGCTGACGGCGGCAGATCAGATCTACTGCGAGAACGGCAGGCTCGAGCTTGGCAAGTACGTGATCCGCGATGCGCATCCCGCGGGATGGCTCAGCGCTGCCGAGGTGTTCAGTCACTCAAGCAACATCGGAACGATCAAGATCGTCCAGCGCGTCGGAGAGGAGCACTTCCGCACCATGATTTCGAATTTTGGTTTTGGGCAGCCACCCGGTCTCGGCCTATTGGGGGAGACTGCCGGGCGCATGCCTGATTCCACACGATGGGGCGAGGTCAGAACCGCAACCGTCAGCTACGGACACGGCCTCATGGCCTCAGCGCTGCAAGTAGCGATGATGGTTGCTGCTGTGGCGAACGACGGTGTGCTCGTCGAGCCGCGGTTGCTGGGTCATATCGCTTCGCCGACCGGTCAAATCGTACGACGGGGGCAGAGTCGCGGACGTGAGCGGGCCGTGAGTTCGGGGG
>JBMTAX010000312.1:0-4491 GCA_049429145.1 Myxococcota bacterium | reverse complement strand
CCCCGCTCGAGGGTGCCCTGCCCCACGGCGCGCAAGCGTTCCCCGACCCGCCGCGCCATGACGTCGACGGCGTCGGGGTCGAGCCCTTCGACACGGCAGAGCGCCGCGCGCCAATAGGGCGGATAGTTCGATTCGCGCCTGATCGACAGCTCGTCGGTGACGAAGCTCTCCACGTCGTGGCTCTTGGCAGCGACGATGGCGGGGTGTGCTGGATTGTAGGTCTGCAAGAGCACCCGGCCGCGCACCTCCCCGCGTCCAGCACGACCAGCGACCTGGGTCAGCAGGGCAAACGCCCGCTCCGAGGCGCGAAAGTCGGGAACCGCCAAGGCCACGTCCGCAAGCACGATGCCGACGAGGGCGATGCCGGGAAAATCGTGTCCTTTGGCGATCATCTGCGTGCCGATGAGAATGTCGACCTCACGGCGCTGCACCGCCGCCAGCACGCGCTCGAGTTCTCCTCGCCGACGGACCGTATCGCGGTCGAGGCGCGCCACCCGTGCCGAGGGAAAGCGGGCGAGTACCTCTGCTTCGACGCGCTCCGTACCGAGTCCCAAAGCGAGGAGCGGCGTGCTGTGACACGCCCCGCAGCTCTCGGGGATGGGCTCTTCGAAATCACACTGGTGGCACACCACCCGTTGCTGTTTGGCGTGAAAGGTTACCGAGACAGAGCAATGGGGACAGTGGCGGATCTCGCCGCAGGCCTCGCAGAGCAAGAACGACGCATAGCCCCGACGGTTCAAGAACAAGAGGGCTTGGTCACCTCGGGCGAGGGTCTCCTCCATGGCATTGACGAGGGGAGACGACAAGATCGACGTCGGCTGCCCTTCGCTAAGGGAGCGGTCGCGCGCTTTCGCCTCGGCGACCTGCTTGCGCCGGCTCATGTCGATGATCTCGACGTCGGGGAGAGCCCCCTGCCCTCCGATGCGCGCGGGCAGCACGAGGCGGGTCAGTTTGCCAGTGGCCACATTGTGGCGACTCTCGAGGGAAGGCGTCGCTGACCCAAGCACACAGAGGGCGCCCGCCCGACGAGCACGCCACAGCGCGACGTCACGAGCATGGTATCGGGGGGTCTCGTCTTGCTTCAGACTGGGTTCGTGCTCCTCGTCGACGATGATGAGCCCGAGGCGCGCGATCGGTGCGAAGAGGGCCGACCGCGCCCCAAGGGCCACTCTCGCTTTGCCGGTGCGCAGCCGCGCGAGGGCGTCGCGCCGCTCGGCGGGGCTGAGGCCCGAGTGCAGCACCGCTACCTCCTCCGTGACAGCGGCGCGCACCCGAGAAAGCAGCTGTGGGGTCAGCGCGATCTCGGGCACGAGGAGAATCGCTCCCTCGCCACGCGCGAGGACGACTTGCAGCACGCGCAGGTACACCTCGGTCTTGCCGGAGCCAGTGACTCCTTCGAGGAGGAAGCTGCGCTGCTCGGGCTCTGCCGAGGTGAGGATTTTGTCGATGGCTTCGGCCTGGGCCACCGTCGGCTGACGAGGAGGCGATGGTGCCTCGAGAGGGGAAAGCACGCTCGGCGTGCGCAGCTCCTCGAGGATTTGGGCGCGCCGCAACTCCACCAGCCTTCGGACCTTGCCGCGCGCGCCTGGAAACACGAGCTGCAGCTCAGCGAGGGACACCGGCGCCATTTGGGCGCGCAGCCACTCGTCTAGGGCCGCCAGCGCGGGCGCCCTGGCGGGCAGCGCCTCTCCGTCGGAGAGCGCCACGACGCTCTCGTCGACGCGGGCGAGCCCCGCCCCGCGGTCGAGCACTTCTTCGAGGACGCCGCGCTCCACGAGGCGTCTTACCCGGGCGCGAGTAGTGCCCTCACGCCGCAGCTGCCCCTCGCTCTTGTGCTGACGCTCCTCGAAACGCTGCAAGACCGACACGTCGGCCGCGGTGAGGCCATGGGCAGCCCCGAACACGAGCGCTCGCTTGCCCTCGTCGGTGACCCTGTACCGGCGCTTCACATCGCGCTGGGTGTCGGGCGGAAGAATCAGCCGTACCGTCTCGCCGAGGGGCGCCATGTAATAGTCAGCGACAAAACGACACAGCTCTAGCTGCTCCGCCGTGACGATAGGCTCCTCGTCGAGGACTTCGTCGATGAGCTTGATGCGTTCGACCGCGAGCTCCGCGGGAGCCCCCCCCGGAAGCACCACCCCCACCATGCGACGCCCCCCAAGAGGCACCCTGACCCGCACCCCTGGAACGCACGCCGCCACCGCCGACGCCGGGACAGCGTAGGTCAGGGCCCCGGCCACCTGTGCCACGGGCAAAGAGACCTGCACGAGCCGGGGTTCAGGCACGGGAAACTCGGCGGGGTCGAGGGGTGGTGAGATGCATGAAGACATCAAAGAGTCTCCTGACGCGGAACGCAAGCCTTCACCATCCGTCGGCGGGGGTACCAGATTGCGCAGATCCCGTTGGGCCCCTGCGCCTGGGTGTCTATCTTGCAGCGATGAAGGCACACACACTGCGAGATCGCCTGCAGGGAGCGCTCTCCCGGCTGCTGTTGTCACTGCTGTGGGTGTACCAAAAGCTCATCAGTCCCTTGCTGCCTCCCGCTTGCCGCTTTCAGCCCACCTGCTCGAGTTACGCTGTCGAAGCAGTGAAACTTCATGGGCCCTTTGCCGGGAGTTGGCTGGCTGCGCGCAGGGTGTGTCGATGCCACCCATTCCGTGAGGGTGGCTACGATCCGGTTCCGCCGCTTCCGCCCGATCGCACACCGACGTCGACACCGAGCCCCCCGCGAGATGAACCGACGGAACCCTCAGAGGCCATGACCAACGTGGACAATTCTCCACGCGCTCCGTAGACCGTCGCTTGCGACGTGCACGACACGTGTGATGCGGAGATTCTCCATGCCTGAGCGTGATCACTATTACCATTCCCACGACCTCGCCGCCTTCGGTGACATCGCCAAAGATGCTCCCGACCTCGCGAAGAAGTTCTTTGCTTGGTACGGCGCTGTGTTCGCCGAGGGTGCCCTGAGCGCGAGAGAGAAGTCGCTCATCGCCCTCGCTGTCGCCCACGCGGTGCAGTGCCCTTACTGCATCGACGCTTATTCGAAGGACTGTCTCGAGAAGGGCAGCGACGCCGAGCAAATGATGGAGGCAGTACATGTGGCCGCGGCGATACGAGGCGGCGCGTCCCTCGTTCACGGTGTTCAGATGCGAAACCACGTCGAAAAGCTGAGCATGTGAGGACGTGATGACGTTGACGCTGCTTCGCCGCGAGCACTCCCTTGCAGCCCCGTCGGCGCAGCGAGCGCACCTTGCTGCGATTCCGCTAGCGCGCACCTTCGAGGAGGCCGTGTCGGCAAGCCCTCTCGGGGAGCTTCGCAGAGCGCGCACGCAGATATTGCAGCTCAACGTCGGCAAGCGCTGCAACCAAACCTGTCGCCACTGCCACGTCGACGCCGGTCCCGACCGCAAGGAGGTGATGCCCGACGACGTCGTCGACCGGGTGCTGACACTCATCGACACCTATCATTTCGATCTCATCGACATCACGGGTGGGGCGCCTGAGCTGCACCCGCGCTTTCGCGAGATCGTGCGACGTGCTCGGGCGCGCGGCGTGCGGGTGATGGACCGATGCAACCTCACGATCTTGATGACCAAGGCCCACGACGACCTCGCCGCGTTCCTGGCCCAGCATCACGTCGAGGTGACCGCCTCGCTGCCACACCCGAGCGCACGCAGCACCGACGCCCAGCGAGGGGAAGGTGTCTTCGAAAGCAGCATCGAGGCCCTGCGGCGCCTGAACGCGCTTGGCTACGGGCGCGAGGGCTCAGGTCTCGACCTCACCCTCGTCACGAACCCGGTGGGCGCGTTCTTGCCCGCCCACCAAGCCGAAGCAGAGCGTGACTTTCGCCAGCGGCTCGGCGGCCGTTACGGCGTCGTGTTCAACCGTCTGATTTGCATCACCAATATGCCCATCAGCCGCTATCTCGAGTGGCTCGAGGAGAGCGGCAACACGGCGCGCTACCTCGAGGCCTTGGTCAACGCTTTCAATCCAGCGGCGCTGCCAGGGGTCATGTGCCGCAACACGCTCAGCGTTGGATATGATGGGCGGCTCTTCGACTGCGACTTCAACCAGATGCTCGACCTTCCCATCGAGCAGACCCCTTCGCGGCCTCGCACCATCTTTGATGTCGATGTCGACGCGCTGGCTGGGGGTGCCATCCGGGTGGGCCCGCACTGCTACGGCTGCACGGCAGGACAAGGCTCTTCCTGCGGCGGTGCGACCTCCCCGTGAGCTTCCCCGCACTCGAGGTGTGGCAGGGCTGTTTCGAAGGGCGGGTGCAGCTGATAGTGACGCGCCATGCTGGGAATGCTCCGCCACCTTCAGAGCTCCCTTGTCGATCAGATCGACCCCGAGCTTGTTGCACGCATCGACGCTCTGCCGCGTCGCAACCTCAATGAGTTCGGCACCGATCCGTTCGGTTTCGATCCCGAGACGATCAAGCTCGTCGTGCCTTTCGCGGTGTGGATGTACCGACACTATTTTCGC
>JBMTAX010000311.1:0-4492 GCA_049429145.1 Myxococcota bacterium | reverse complement strand
TGCTCACACCTGCGTCGCTGCTCACACCTGCGTCGCTGCTCACACCTGCGTCGCTCGTGCCCCCAGGGAGCTCGCAGCTGGAGACCGGCGTGGGTTCGGTCAACACGCCGTCGTCACAGCGACGCTGGAGCGAACAACTGACGCCGTTGATGGGGGCGCTGGTCCCGGCGCTCACCTCCTCACCGTGGCGCAGCACCGCAGTTCCCGAAGCACAGGCGCGGTGGTTTCGCTGCAGGGACGTGCCCTCATGCTCGTCGGGGACGAGGTAGAGCCGCTCGGCAAACGACGAGCCCGAGGGGCTGAGGTAGCTGTTGTCCTCGATACGCGTGTCGAGCACCGGGTGATCGGCGAGCCGCGCACGAAAGGGCGCGCCCACGAAGATGTAGTCGAAGTCGCCGAGGAAGAGGTTGCCGGTGAGTTCGGTGCCGTCGTCTTCGACGCGCACCCCGCCCCGCGAGATGTCTTCGAAGGTGTTGCCCGTGATCACATTGTCTTCGGCGAAGTCCTCCCACGCCGAAAGCCAGGGCAGAAAGTATCCCGAGGTGTAGGCGGAGGGATGCAGGTCTTCCTCATAGCTCTCATCAACGACAGCACCCCACCACAATGGGTTGTTGTACGGCGTGGGATCACCACACTCCATGAGATCGAGGTCGCGGGACTGCCGCGAGGCGACCCACACGCCGAACTCTTCGTCGTGGAAGTGGTTCCCGCGGATGATGCTGGCCCGAGCGTGCTCAGTGCGGGGTTGGCTGCTCGGGTTCGTGTCGGCGTGTTCCCAGCAGTTTTTGTACAGCAGCACCCCGCCCAAGGCATTGTTGTCGAACTCGTTGTCCTCGATGAGGTGCTCACTAGACGCGTCGATGGCGATGCCCTCGCGGCGGTACCAGGCGAGGCGAGGGGTGCCGTCGGGCTTTGTGTGCCCGTGGTCGGCGATGCGGCTGTTCAAGATCTGGTGACCTCGGCCGTACGGCGCAATGTAGATGCCCGCGCTGCTGTTGCCCTCCACCACTGAGTTCCTCAGCGTCACCCCGACGGTGTGTTGGTGCAGATACAGGCCAACGTTCTCCGATGCAGTGATATGCACGTGTTCGATGACGATGCGGGTCGGTGACCGAGCGCGTCGCTCGTCATCGGTTTCGCCCTCTTCGCGCGAGGGTGGCCTGACCGCGATGCCATTGCCGCCACGCACGTAACAGTTGCGCACCGTCACGCGGTCGATGCTGCCGCGCACCGTCAACGGATAGCCGTCGCTGCCGCGCAACTCGGCACCTCGGCAATCGAGGGTGGTCTCTGAGGTTTTGATGACGAAGTTCTGCTCGTAAAAGCAGTTGCCATCGAGCAGAACGTCGCCGCTGAGCTCGGTGCTCGGACGCTCGCAGCGCTGCGGCGACGAGGCTCGAGGATAAAGCGGGCCGCGGCTGTCGTCAGCGAAGGCGGTTTGGTCCACCGCCGAGGACGTGAGCACCGCGACGACAATGAGCTGTGACAAAGTCGGCGTACGCGTTCGCATGTGCCTGTCGTCGCAGACGAAACGGGGGTCCACCAGGGGGGGGCGGGTCGGTCAACCGGCGGAGCGATCCGAGAGTGGCGGCCCCGGCGATGTGCCGGTTCAGGAGCGGCGGTGGTCGCCCCGTGCATCCACGACATAGCGGTCGCGCAGGCGGACCAGCGCCGCACGGTAGGCTTCCTCCTTGCGACGACGGGAAAGGCGCGTGAAAGCGACCCGCTGCGCACGGCGCCACGCTTTGCGAGCTGCATTGGCGGTGGTCTTGTCGTAGCCGAGGGTCCGAAACTCGTCTTGGATGGCCCGCAGCGCCAGGGTGTCGATGATCGCCGCCACGGTGAGAAACGGCAGCAGCAGGACCCCAACCCACGCGAGAGACGGCGTGAGGACGCTGGGCAGCACCATCAGCCCTAGAAAGGCGGCGCCGGTAGCGCCCTGCGCGCGCGCCCAGTGATGGCCCACGACGCGGGAGAGATCGCTGATGGCTGCGTCATCCAGCTCCGACAGGCGACGGGCAGGCCGGGTTGCAGCGCGGGTGAGGGCCCCGGCGCTCGACACAAGCTCTTGCCTTTGGCTCAAGGTGACCATGTTCGAGGGGAGTATCGCAGATCGACATGGGGGGTGGGATTCCGGCGCGCCATCGGGAGGTAGGCAAAGGTGCGCCCTCTTGCGGAGGGGAAGCGCAGTCACTACAGCGTGCTCGACACTGGCGGAGAAAGTGGCTGGCGATGGAAGGGCAACGCGATCTGGCAGCCGAGACGAGCCATCTACGACGGGCACTCACCACGCACCCGCTGCACCAAAGGCTCGTGAGCCTCGAACAGCTGCATGTCTTCCTCGAGCATCACGTCTTCGCCGTGTGGGACTTCATGTCGCTGCTGAAGTCACTGCAGCGACGCCTCACCTGCACAGACGTGCCATGGCGACCCAAGGGAGACCCCAAGCTGCGAGGCTTGCTCAACGAGCTGGTGCTTGGCGAAGAGAGCGACCCCGTGGTGGGCGGCAAGAGCCACTTCGAATGGTACCTCGACGGCATGCGCCAAGCGGGAGCGAACACCGGCCCCGTGCTCGCGTTCCTCGACGCCCTCGGAGAAGGGGCCCCGATCGAGGTGGCGCTGCAGCAAGCGCCTCCCGCCGCCCGCCCGTTCGTGCGCCGCACCCTCGACATCGCCCAGCGTGCGCCTGACGTCGTCGTGGCGGCGGAATTCACCTCCGGCCGAGAGGGGCTCTTGCCCGCGGTCTTTTCGCGGCTCATCGCAGAGCTCGCCGGTTGCCACCCGGGGAAGCTGGAGATTTTCCTCGCCTATCTCGAGCGCCACGTCGAGGTGGACGGCGAATCCCATGGCCCGCTCGCCGAGGAGATGGTCGCCTCCCTCGCTCGCACCGACGACGACCGGGTACTCGCGGCCCGCACCGCGGTGGAGGCCTTGCTCGCGCGCAAGGCCCTGTGGGATGGCATCTTGGCGGAGCTCGACGCAAGGCAAGCGGCGTGGCCGCTGGCCCTCGCCCCCGAGCTCTTGGCGATGGCGATGGCCGACGTCCACGCACAGCCAGCGGCTGCTGCGGCGTGCTGACGGGGTCATTTCGGGTGCGGCATCGAAGGGGATCGATGGTGCCGAGAGCGGGACTCGAACCCGCATGGGGGACGACCCCGAGCGATTTTAAGTCGCCTGCGTCTACCGTTTCCGCCATCCCGGCACAGAGACATTGTGACGTCTCTGGGAGCCACACTCAAGGGGGAACACGCGCCTCGCGCCCCTACGCTGTGACGGATGTCCGATGACAGGGCGAGATCCCACCGTCATCATCAGGGAGAGTTCGAGCAGGGGACGGGACGCTGCGTGGATCGGAGCTGTAGCCATGGAGGACCGAGACACGCCCATCGACGACGTGCCCCTCGTCTCGAAGCAGGTGGTCAGAGGCGCCGATCGTCTCACGGCGGTGCCCCGCGAGGTGGCCCGACAGCTGGAGATGCTCGAGGCCGTGGCCCGGCGCACGGGGAATGCGGTCATCGTCACCGACCCCCGCGGCCGCATCGAGTGGGTCAACGAGGGCTTTCGACGGCTGACCGGCTACGAAGCCTCCGACGCGCTGGGGCATCGACCGGCTGAGTTGTTGCAGGGGCCTGACACGTCGGTGGAGGTGCGGCGTCAGATGGGCGCAGCCATCTCGGCAGGGCGTCCCTTCGACGTCGTGGTGCTCAACTACAAGAAGACAGGCGAGCAGTACTGGGTACATATCGAGGCGGAGCCCACCCGTGACGCCACAGGCAGCCTCAATGGTTACATTGCGCTTGAGACTGATGTCACCGAGCGCCGCATCGCCGAAGGCCGGGAAGACCTCGCGAAGCGCATCAGCGACGGGTTGTTGCAGGCGACCTGTGTCGAAGAAGCGTGCCGCATCATCACGACGGAACTCGTGGGCACTCTCGATGTGCGGACCGCGCAAGCGTGGACCGTCGAGCCTGGCTCCCCGACCCTGCGCTACGTGACCGGGGCCCGCGCCGACGAAGCCGGGCAGGGCTGGCTCGACGTGAGCTCGAGCCGCGAATTCCGCAGGGGCACCGAGTGGGTGGTCGGCGTAGGGGCGCCAGGGGTGGCGTGGGGCACGGGGCTACCGTGTGTGAAGGTCGACTTCTGGGAACAAGACAACAACGGGCAGTATTCGCGTCGTGCCGAAGCCGCGCGACTGGGCGGCATCCGCACCGTGCTCGCAGCTCCGGTGAAGGGGCCCGATGGCGTCGTGGCAGTGCTCGAGGTGGGTGGCTCTCATCGCTACCCGGGCCATGACCGGCTCCCGGCGCTTTTGGAATACGTCGCGCGACAGCTCGCGGCGTTTCTGGCTCGACACGAGAGCCGTACCGCCTTCGAGGCACTGTTTCAGAGCAGCCCCGACGCTCTGCTTGTGCTCGATGACCAGGGTGTGGTCACGGCAGCGAACCGGCGCGCAGAGGAGATGTTCCAAGAGGTCAACGGGCGCTCGATCATG
>JBMTAX010000310.1:0-4509 GCA_049429145.1 Myxococcota bacterium | reverse complement strand
GATGAAGAGGAGTTGCTGGAGGCCATCGTGGACTCGCTGCTCGAGGAACTGTCAGCCTCACTGGAGGGGGAAATCGATTGGTTGGATGCCCCCGCGGCGTGATGACGCCGTGGGCGGCGATGCGGGCGTCGGTACGCCGACGGGCCTCCTCGTGAGGCGGTCGACGACGACCTGAAGGTCGGCGGCCCACGCGGTGTTCAGCGGCGCGCGGGGAGAGCCGCGGTGCGGGTGCGGCACGACGATACAGGGAAGTCCTGCGGCCGCAGCGGCGCGGCGCCCGCGCTCGTCACACGTCACATAGAGGCAAAGCTCCGGGCTACTGCTCGACTGCTCGAGCGCCTCGAGGATTAGCCAGGGGGACGGGCGCCTGCAAAAGCAGCCCTCGTCGGGTCGATGGGGACAGCACAGCCATCCGCTGACGAAAGGCTTGGAGCGCGCACGCAGCGCGGTGCTCTCCCTACGCGATTTTTCTCCACCGTCCTCCTCCTCATCGTGCCATTCCTCTTCGAGCACGTACGTGTCGAAGCCTGCCTCCGCGAGGCGAGCGAGCGACGTCACCGGCGAGGTAGCGAGCTCTGCCTGCATCGTTTCCGTCGCTGGGGAAGCCTGCCGAAGCACCTCGGCGTCGATGAGGAGAACCTCCACTGCTGCGGGGGCCAACTCCGCCTCGCGTGAGGGGGGAGCTTCGTCCAACGTGGCGCCACGGATCACACCGAGGGTTGCGTGCCACAGCGAAGCCACCGGGAGGAGCATCGACGAGAGCGCGGCGTCGACCGGGCCGGTCGCCGACGATATGCCAGACTTGTGCTGACGGTACGCGGCATAGGTAGCGCGGGCAGCGACGATGCCAAGCGCGACACAGGTGGTACCGAAGAGGTCGGTATGAAATGCCGCGCCAGCGCTCGTCGCCAAGAGACCCGCTCCAAAGAACCGCTTGGGTTCTTCGGGGAACACCCCGCTAAGCTCGCGCCAGCGAGGTCCGTGTCGCGCATAGAGCTGCATCTCATCGATGCGGACCCGGCTCTCCCGCAGTGCACGCAACGGACGCACTTCTGCCGCAGGACGCCGACTGCGCCGCATCCCCTGCACCACGTCATAGCCTTCGGCCCCGAGGCGCAGACACAGGTCGACGTCGCGTCGCTCTGGGTGGGCAAAGCGGTCATCGAATCCTCCCACTCTAAAAAACACGGAGCGCCGCAAGGTGAGGTCGCCAGCGTCCCATCGCCTGCCCATTGAACCAGGGCGGCGACGAGCACCAGTGTTGTCATCGTCTTGCTCGAGTTCACCACGAATCAGATGACCTTGGACTCCAGCCACCGATGGGGGCAGTCCGTCGAGATCGCGCGCGAGGCAGCGGACCCAGTCGCCAGAGAGCCGCACATCCTCGTCGAGAAAAGCGATCCACGGGGCGCTACCAGCGCGCGCACCTTCGTTCTGCAGTGCGCGTGTGGGCTCGCGATGGGCAGGGATGACACACATGCCTGCAGCCATGAGGCGCGCCCGCACGGGCTCATCGTCCACATCGGCCTCGGGACGCTGGTCGACGACGATGATGCGCCGCAGAGGGGGCGCCGCCTGAGCCATCAGTTCGCGCAGCAGGGGCAGGGCGCGGGCGCCCTCGGCCATCGGTACGACGACATCGACCTCGACGTCAGCCGGCGAATGCATCGCCCCCTCGAGGGCCACCTCCCCGGGTTGTCCTGCCATGGCTCTCCCCCGCGACGACGGTGTAGGCGGCGTCGTCGGGAAAGGAGCCAGCAAGGGGCAGGCCTATGATGTGACCTCGAGCACCGGGGCGGCGGCGGCAACCTCGTTGCACCGTTGCATCGTGCCACCCGGCACCGCTTAGTCGTCTTTCAGATCTTTTCGCAGGGCGCGGAAGAGCTGTCGGCCGCGGAGCTCGTCGTAGAGGCTCGTCGCGTCCTCGTAGACCCGCTGCATCGCGTCGTCGGGCAAGCCGAGGGCCTTCATCGCTTGCGCCTCAGCGTCGTCGTACGAATGGGCAAGCCCAGCATATTGCAGGCCATGGGCCATGCCCTCGATGGCCTCGCCCCGATCTTTGATGGCGCCAAGGTCTTCGATGGCCTGGGTGGTCGCAAGGAAGAGTGTGCGCGAGAGACCCATGGGGTCCTTCTCCCTCGAGGAGTCTGGCAGTTGCGCGTACTTCGATTGGGCGACGGGTGCGTGGAGCAGGGCCCGATACTCCTTGATCGGATGGTGCTTGTCGTCGAGCGCCACCATCCCATCAAGAGCGACCAGGTAGATGGGGACCCACCGCAGCTGGCGGCGCAGCTCGTGCAGACCCTCGTTGCCTTGCAGCTGTCGCATGTCGAGGTCGCTCTTGTCGAGGTCCTTTAACTCCTTCCGGAGCTCCTCCATCACGTATTTGCGGTCCGCTTTGTAGTTGTCCCATTCCAGACTCCCTAGGGTCGACACCAAGTCGCGGATGGCGGGTATCTCCTCGGGAGAATCAGGCGACGGCGTCCACCTGGCGGCGAGGGTTTCGCGAAGAGAAGCCCTCGTCTTCGACACCTCTTCCGTGAGGGCGGTGACCACCGGGGAGGGCAGCCCTTTGTCCTGCGCGAGTTTCAGGAACCCTTGCGCCGCCGAGTACGCACCGAGTTTGTCCTCGAGGGCCTTGGCTTCTGCGTATGCGGCCTCGATCGGTACACCGTAGCGATCACGGTACAGACGCAGCGATCCCTCGACATAGAACAGACCAAGCCGCAGGTTCTCCGAGACGACCTTGTCGAGGAGCTTGTCGGGGTCTGTGATGCCGGCGAGCCCCGTTTGCAGTCCAGCGACGTGCTTCAAAAGCCGCTCACGGGGGCGACCGAGGCGTCCCTCGATGCCGTACTGGCTCAGAAGGTTGCTGACAGCGCTTTCTGGCGGTCCCTTTGGCCCGCGGCCACTGTCACTGCGCAGGTCTACCTCTGCCCGCGACACCGACGACAGTGTTCCCGATCGTGGGCCCGCGAGGACCGCCGCCGCTCGCGCCGATCCGGCCGTCGCAGGGGGCGAGGTGTGGGCAGGCGCCGAAGGCAGCATCGTTTGTCCAACTGTCGACTCCGATGCTGATAGCGGTGTTCCTCCTCGAGGGGAGTTGTCAGCTGCAGTCCGTACGGCAGACTCCAAGGGCCTGACAGCTGGGCTCGATGGGCGGTGTATTCTCGGTGACATGTTGGCAACATATCCCGATGCCGCTCTCACCGTCTCGGTACACAGGAGGACGCTGTGCGCGTGTGCCCCAGCCTAGCTCGCCGCGCGTAGTGGCCCTGTGGCTTACCCTGTGGGCTGCTACCGGGTGCCCTGGCACGACACCGAGCGTCGACGTCATGGCACTGCGCGATCCGGTCACGTGCCAGGGCTGTCACCCCGAGCATTACCGAGAGTGGGCCGGCAGCATGCACGCCTACGCGTCGGTAGACCCCGTTTTCGTGGCGATGAACGCTCGTGCCCAGACAGACACGGCAGGCGCCCTCGGCGACTTCTGCGTCCGCTGCCATGCGCCCATGGCTTGGGCCACGGGCGCTACCACCGACGGGCTGAACCTGGCCTCCCTGCCCGCCTCGCTGCAGGGCGTGGGCTGCGTCTATTGTCACTCCGTCACAGCGGTGGAGGGGACGCACAACAATCCATTGGTGGTGCAAGAAGACGGCATGATGCGCGGCGGCATCCGCGACCCCTTCCCGAGCCAGGTCCATGGATCTCTCTACTCGAAGCTGCACGATCGCGATGAGCTCGGGTCGTCTGCGCTTTGTGGGGCCTGCCACGACCTCGTCGTGCCGAGCGGCCTGCACCTCGAACGCGGCTACGCCGAATGGCAGGAGAGTCTGTACGCCAAACCCGAGAGCGGCGGGGCCCTCTCCTGCAGCGGCTGTCACATGCCCGGGCAGACGGGTCCCGTCGCTAGCGTCGAGGGTGCGCCTGTTCGTCGTCGCAAGAGCCACGCGTTTCCTGGTGTCGACGTCGCGCTCATCGATTTCCCCGAGCGAGAGACCCAGGCCGCGCTGGTGCAGCGCTCGCTCGACAACACGTTGGGGGCGACTCTTTGCGTCGAAGACATAGGCGGCCTCGCTGAGGTCAGCGTCGATCTCGAGAACCTCGCTGCCGGTCACGCCTTCCCGAGCGGTGCCACCCAAGACCGGAGGGTCTGGGTCGAGGTGCGTGCGTTCCTCGGGGCCGAGGAGATCTATCGCTCCGGCGTGGTGGAGGAGGGCGTGCCCATGACGGAGGTCGCCGACCCGAGCCGGTGGGAACTCGGTCATCGCATCTTCGATGAGAACGACGACGAGGTGCTTCTCTTCTGGGAGGCGTACCACATGCGCGGTGAGCTGCTCCCTGCACCCACGGCGGCGTCAGCATCGCTGCCGGGCTACCGCGACACGCACGTGATTCGCACGTACCTCATCCCGGGGTTGCCGCCCGACCGGGTCACCATGCGCGTGCTGGTGCGTCCTATTGGGCTCGATATCCTCGACGAGCTCATTGAAAGCGGTGACCTCTCGC